>JACDOI010000015.1 GCA_017656145.1 Bacillota bacterium
GGGACAACGGCGAGGTCTCCCACACTCCGTGCGACAGTGGGTTGACGCTATCCGCCGGCCCCGGCCGGTGGACACCCCCCGTGCCGGGAGGTACAATAGCCCCAGGCTGCGCAAAGGAGGAAACCCGATCCATGGTTCCAGACTCCATGCCCCCACGATCCGTCGACAAGGCAAAGATCCAGGCAGCCGTGCGCATGATCCTGGAAGCCATCGGCGAAGATCCCGAGCGGGAAGGGCTCGTGGACACGCCCCGGCGGGTGGCCGACGCGTACGCGGAATTGTGCAAGGGCGCGTACGAGGACGTCCGGCGCCACTTGGAGGTCTATTTCCAGTCGGACCACGACGAGATGGTGCTCGTGCGGGACATCCCGTTTTACTCCTTGTGCGAGCACCACCTTCTGCCGTTTTTCGGCAAAGCCCACGTGGCCTATATTCCCCGAGACGGCCGGGTCACGGGCCTGAGCAAACTGGCCCGAGTGGTGGAGGCCTTCGCCCGCCGGCTGCAGATGCAGGAGCGGATGACGTCCCAGATCGCCGACACCCTCATGGAACATCTGAGACCGCTCGGCGTCGCGGTCGTCATCGAAGCGGAGCATTTGTGCATGAGCATGCGGGGAATTCAAAAGCCCGGTTCCAAGACGATTACGTCCGCGGTGCGGGGAGCGTTTCGCACCGACGACAAGACGCGGGCTGAAGCGTTTGCGCTGCTCCGGGGGCGCCCAATGGGCTAAAAGAGCTCGATGGGCGTGTCATCGTCGTCGGGACGCAGGCGGCGCCGGCCGGCGTAGCCGTCCCGCCAGGAGTGGTAATACATGATCTCCGGCTCGCCCAGGCGCCAGCACAAAAGCACTTCCTGACCGTTGATGACCGCCGGGAAGTCCACAAGGCCCAATTCGATGCTCTTGAGCTGGCAGCCCGTCTGCTGGATGCTGTCGACGATCCGGTTGGCCTCGGCCACCGCCGCCTCAAACCGCTCCTTCGCGGCCCGGTAGTCGGCGGCCATGATCAGCTCGCCACCGTCCCGATAGCCGATCGCCTTAATCAGCTCCAGCTCCCGGTGGCGGGCCCGGGCTTCCTCAAGCAGCGCTTGCAGGCGGCCGACCAGCTGCTCAAGGGTAGGGATCATCGCGTTGGCTTCAGCAAGACGGAAATACCTGGGCTTGGCCGCCTGTTCATCCACGGGGACCGCCCCCTTCCCGCAGGCGCTCCCACACCTCGGGGTTGACGAGGTTGGGCGGCCGCCGGCCGGTGACGCCGGCCAACAGATTCTCGGCCGCGACGACCGCCATCCGCGTCCGGGTGGCGATGCTGGCTGAGCCGATGTGCGGCAGCGCGACGACATTGGGCAGGCCCAACAGCGGATGGTCGGGGCCAATGGGCTCCTTTTCCCACACGTCCAAGCCCGCCCCCCAGATCCAGCCTTCTTTTAGCGCCCGAACCAGCGCCGCCTCGTCCACGACGGGACCCCGGGCGGTGTTGACCAGGACGGCGGTCGGTTTCATCTTTCGCAGCGCGTCCTCATCGATCAGGTGGCGGGTCTCGGGCGTGAGAGGCACGAGGATCACCACGAAATCGGACGAGGCGAGAAGCTCGTCCAAGGATACGTACCGGGCCCCGGTTTCCGCCTCCAATTCCGGCCGGCGCCGCCGGTTGTGATAGAGCACAGTCATGTCGAACCCCCGGGCCCGCCGGGCCACCGCTGCCCCGATGCGGCCGGCCCCAATGATCCCCAGCGTCCGCCCGTAGACGTCCTGCCCGGCGAGAAACATGGGGGACCACGCCCGCCACCGGCCCTGCTCGATGACCTTCTGGGCCTCCACCAACCGGCGGGCCGCCGCCAAAAGCAGCGCCCAGGTCAAGTCCGCGGTCGTTTCGGTCAAGACCCCGGGCGTGTTGGCGACCATCACGCCCGCGCGGGTGCAGGCGTCCACATCGATGTTGTCGTACCCGACCGCCATGTTGGCCACCATCTTCAAGCGGGGAGCGCCTGCCAGCGCCTCCTCGTCGATGCGCTCGGTCAGGAGGACGAACGCCCCGTCCGCGCCGGCCAGCTCATCAAGCAGGATGGCGCGTGGAACGGGAACGTCCTCTTCGTCCCACAGCCGCACGTCGCATCGCTCTTGGAGCAATCCCATCGCCGCGGCGGGAATGCGACGGGTGACGTAAACTTTCGGACGGGCCATGAACACTCTCCCTCGCCGGCGTTCCCTCTCCGGTCCCACGGCGCCGGCCGGCGATCTCAACGTAATGTACACCAGCCATTTTGTCAATGTTCTGCCACCATCCAGCGTCCCCCCTCCCCGGCCTGCGGGTTCATCCGGCCGAAGGCAGCGCTGTCAGGTTCGTTGCCCCCCTGAGCAGGGAAAGCCCAATGTCGGGAAAGGACATCTGTCCCTTGACGCGACTCCTTTTGGCTCATAAACTCTCAGGGTGGAATGCGCTGTTCATCATCAACATTTCAGAAAGGAGTCTTGGCCATGCCGAAGCGGCGCCCGGTCGCGGCGTTGGCGGCCATTCTCGCGTTGTCGGCTCTGTTGACCGCTTGCGGTGGCGGCGGCGGTAGCCAGCAACAGGCGTCAACCCCGGCTCAGCAGAGCAGCAGCGCCCAACAGGCTCAGCAAGTTCGGGAGATTACCGTTGTCCTGAAGGACTTCGCTTTTGAGCCGGAGGACATCGTCGTCAAGCGGGGCGAGCGGATCCGCCTGGTACTGGACAACCAGGGCACCGTTCCCCACGACTGGCACGTGGACGCGCTGAACTTGGCATCCCCCAAAGTGCAGCCGGGCCAGACGGCTAGGTTTGAGTTCACCGCCGACCAGGTCGGCGAGTTTGAAAGCAAGTGCGTAGAACCCGGCCACGATGTGCTGGGGATGGTCGGCAAGCTGGTCGTCGAGGACTGACGGCCTGGATTGCCGAACAGATCGGTCGAAGGCGGCGCTGGCCGGCAGGCGGCGCCGCCTCCTTGTTTTCGGCCTACGCCCCGCTACAGGCAAAACTCCCCTTCTCGGAGCAACGGACGTCCGTCGGCCAGCACCGTCGGCCGTTCGAGACAAAGCTGCCAGGAGAGCGTGGCGGCGTTGGCGCCGCCGATGAGCCGGTTGTCCCCCACTCCAACGTACACCGCGCCGGCCCGCCGGGTGTCTAAAGTGTCTGAGCCGGTGAAGCGATCCACCGCCGGGTTGATCCCGATGCCCAACTCTCCGATGCGATCCTTGTCTCCGTGACCTGCGTCCAGCACCCGCCCGAATTCCCGTGCCTCGGCATCGCTTCCGCTCACCCGGATGCGGCCTTGGGAAACGACCAGCTCGACGTTTCTCCACCGCCGGCCGCCCCACGTCGCGGAATCCACGACCAGCCGGCCGTTGGCCGAGTCTTCCGCCGGGGCGGTGAACACCCGCCCGGCGGGCAGCGTGACGGCCGTGTCTTGCTCGGCTGCATCGTCATCCGAGATGACCCCGTCGTCCGCCAGCACAGGACGTCCCGCCAGCGTCAGGGTGAGGTCGGTGCCTTGAGGCGTCACGATGCGCAACGTTCGGCTCTCCTCCAGCCGGCGGACCACCGCCGCGGCCCGGGACGCCATGGCTTCGTAATCCGCGTCCACCGCCCGCCAAAACGCGGTCCACCAGCGGCAAAACGGTATCCCCAGCTCTTCCGCCGCGGCCCGCGTCGGGTAGCCGACGTACGCCCAGCGCACATCGGACTCGGCCAGCCGGCGCTGCACGGCCTCCACCGCGGCCTGGGCTGCCAGGCGGCGGTTGAGGCAAACCCGCTCGGCACGGCGGGGATCCTCGGTCCAATCGGTGACGATCATGGCGTGCACGTCCTCCAGCCACTTGAGCCGGTAAGCGGGCACCTGTTGCAAATACTCGATGGGAACCGTCTCCAATGTTTCGAGCTGCAAATCGTCGGATGTGACGCTCAGCTCGGCAAACCCGCCGGCCCGCCGCACCGCGGCCGCAACGGCCGACAGGAAACCAAAGGCATGGATGCCGCCGCCCACCTGGACGACTTGTCCCGGACGAATGCGCAGGCACGTGCGGACGATCTTTTCAGCGATGGAGCGAAAATCGGGTTCCGGGCACGGATCCCGCCCGGCTTCTTCCCGGTCATGGCAAGGCATGGGCTGGCAAATCGACTCCTTCTTCGCGCCGTAAGGCCAACATGCTCGGCAAGGATCGGCAGGAAGGTTGCCCGGCCAAGCCGGGTCGTCGCCTTCCCGCTTAGCAGTTCCGCCGCCGCTAACCGGATATTCCCTCCGGATCCTCCGTTCCCTTCCCGGCTTCTTCGACCTGCGCATCGGCGTTCCTCGTATCCGCTCGCCGAGGTTTGGGCACGCTACTTCCGGGAACGAGGAGGTGCCGTTGTGCCCGAGGTGCGCTGCACGGTGAACAACTGCGTGTACTGGGACTATGGAAACCGCTGCGGGGCCGAGGCCATCCTGGTCATCAGCGACAGCGCCGTTGCCCAGGCCGGCCAGGCGGACGAAGAGATCGGCGAGATCGGCCACACGCCCGCCACCGCGTCCGAGGAGACTTGCTGCTACACCTTCCGGGCCAAGGACAAAGCACGGTAGAAGGCCACGGCGCGGGAGCTCCAAGACGCGTACCGGCGAAAATCCCCGCAAAAGCCCGCGAGCAGTAGGATGTCCGGTTGCGCTGACCCGGACATCCGCTTTTTCTTCCCCTGCGCGCTCGACCTCCAATATGTTGTATGTTATCATGTCTGAGCTACACTTAAGACACAACATCTAGTAGTGCGTTGGCGGCATCGTCAGGCCGCCGAATTCTGTTAAGACAGCAAGGCAAGGAGGCTGGGCCATGGCCCGGGAGCGACGCGCGGCTGCCCGTTCGGAGAGCGGGGCTGGCCGCCGGTACCGCTGGAGCGATTTGCAAGAACTCATCTTTCTCGACCGTTACGCCCAGAAAGGCTCGCGCGCCGACATCGCCGCGGGCGACACGGTGGTCGTCCTTACCAAGGAACATCCCAAATATCCTCAAAAAGAAGTCGGCGTCGTGGAAACCGTAAACGGCGACGACATCACCGTCCGCCTGCGATCCGGCGAGCTGTTTACCCAAAAGCGGGCCAAAATCGACCGGCCGCTGGAAACGAAGCCGGAAGATATGTGGGACCGGATGGCCAAAGCCGTCGTCGCGCCCGAACCCGCATCCCGCCGGCGGGAGCTCGAGCAAGAGTTCCGCTGGCTGCTTTCGGATTGGCGCTTCGTGCCCGGCGGGCGAATCAACGCGATGCTCGGCACCGGGCAAAATCTTACGGCTTACAATTGTTACGTCATACCGATCCGCCCGGACGATCCTTCCTACGGCAACGACAGCCGGCGGGCCATCATGGACACGCTGCGCAACATGGTCGAGATCATGTCCCGGGGCGGTGGAGTGGGCATCAACTTGTCCACCTTGCGGCCGCGCCTTGCTTACGTCCAGGGGGTCAACGGCAAAAGCTCGGGGGCCGTCAGCTGGGGCCAGCTCTTTTCCACCGCGACGGGCTTGGTAGAGCAGGGCGGTTCCCGCCGGGGCGCGCTGATGCTCATCCTAAACATATGGCATCCCGACGTTCTGGAGTTCATCAACGCCAAGCGGGATTTCGGCGTGCTGACCAACGCGAACGTATCCGTAGGGCTCACCGACGACTTTGAGCGGGCGCTGGACGAGGACGCCGACTGGCAGCTGGTGTTTCCCGACTACGAAGCGGTGGGCAAGGACGTGTACGACCGTGAATGGGACGGCGACATCCGGCGCTGGCGGGACAAGGGCTACCCGGTAAAGGTGTACCAAACCGTCCGGGCCCGGGACCTTTGGCGCAACATCGTGGAGTCGGCATGGGCGTCGGCGGAGCCGGGCATCGTGCGCCTTGACTACGCCAACCGCATGTCCAACACGTGGTATTTCCACGATCTCATCTCGACAAACCCATGCGGCGAACAGCCGCTTCCCGCCTGGGGCGTATGCAATCTCGGACATTTGAACTTGAGCCGATTTGTGGAAAACGGCGAAATCCAATGGGACGACCTCAAGCGGGCGGCCCGGCTGGGCGTGCGTTTTTTGGACAACATCATCGACATCACGCCCTACTTCTTTGAGCAGAACGAGCAAGTGCAAAAGTCCGAGCGGCGCATCGGCATGGGCACCATGGGCCTGGCGGAAATGCTGATCAAGCTCGGGGTGCGCTACGGATCGCCTGAGTCGCTGGCCATCATCGATCAGGTGTACCGGACGATCGCGGTGGAAGCGTACTTGGCTTCGGCGGATCTGGCCCAGGAAAAGGGACCATTCCCCCGCTTTGACGCCAGGAAGTTCCTGCAATCCGGATTCATGCAGGGCATGCCGGAGGAAGTGCGCCAGGCGGTAGCCGCCAAGGGCATCCGCAATTGCACGTTGTTGACCCAGGCGCCCACCGGCACTACCGGCACCATGGTAGGCACCTCGACCGGCATCGAACCGTACTACCAGTGGACGTACTGGCGCATGGGGCGCCTCGGGCGCAAGGAAGTGAACGAGGCCATCGTGCAGGAATGGTTCGAGGCTCATCCCGAGGTGGAGCCCAAGCTCGAAAATTTGCCCGACTACTTCGTCACCGCCCTGCAGCTGGCGCCGGAGGATCACGTTCGCGTCCAGGCGGCCATTCAGCGGTGGGTGGACTCAAGCATCAGCAAGACCACCAACTGCCCGGCCGACTGGACCGTGGAACAGGTGGAGGAACTGTACGACCTCGCCCGCTCGCTGGGATGCAAAGGCATCACCATTTACCGGGACAAGTCCCGGGACGAGCAGGTGCTTTCCCGCAAAGAGGACGGTTCCCAGGCCGGCGCCGCGCCGGCACCGGTGACAGGGGCCAAGATAACCGCCCCGGTCGCCCAGACCGCGGCTTCCGGGCTAAACGGCAACGGCAAGGGCGCCCTGGCCGCGATGCGGAACGCGTCCCAGACCATCGGCGAGGTGCCTGAAGAAGTGGACGGCGTTACCTTCCGCCAGAAGACGATGGTGGGCACCGCCCGGATCACGATCAACGAAAAGGACGGCGAGCCGTTTGAGGCCATCATCGTCCTAGGCAAAGGGGGCATGGACATCACCGCCGACTCCGAAGCCATTGGCCGGCTGATCTCGCTGTACTTGCGGACGCCAAGCCCGGTTTCCAACATCAAGAAGCTGGCCCTGGTGGTGGAGCAGCTGCGGGGCATCGGCGGCGCGCAGCCGTTCGGATTTGGTCCCAACAAGGTGCTCTCCCTGCCGGACGCGCTGGCCAAGGCGCTGGAGCGGTACCTCCACCGCAAGTACGGCCATGCCCAAAACGGTGACTCCGGGGCTGACGCCTCAGAGCCGGTGACCGCGGGCGCCGACCTCTGCCCCGCCTGCGGGACGTTCTCGTTCATCAAAGCCGAAGGCTGCGGCTATTGCCGCAACTGCGGCCACAGCACGTGCTGAACTACCGCCCGGCCCCCGGTCCCGCCGAAGCGGGCCGGGGGCCGCATCGCGCCCGTTGACGGGTCCCGGCGCCCGCGTTGGGCAGCCGCCGGGACCGCGCGGGTTCACCGGTACAGCCACAACCCGAACAGGCCGGCGGCCACCAGCGCCAGCGCCGGGTCGACCCGGAAAAAGCCGACTGCCGCCGCCACCGGCACCGCCAGCCCAAAGGCCCGGGGTTCGAGCGGTCCCTCCCGGGCCAGCGACAGGGCGAAGCCCACCAGAAGTCCCCACGTCCCGGCCCGCACACCGGCAAGAAACGCCTGGGGACCGGGCAGCTCCGCCGCCCGGCGCAGCACGCCGAAGATGGCCAGCATCAGCAGGCACGGTACGGTGAAATGACCAAGATTGGCCGCCAAAACGCCCGGAATCCCGGCCAGCTTGTAGCCGGTGTACGTTGCCATCTTGATGGAGATGGCCCCGGGAATGCCCGCGCTGGCCCCATACACCTCCAGGAACTCCTCACGGGTCAACCAGCCGTGCACGCCTACGACCTGGCGTTCGATGAGCGGCACCAGCGCATACGCGCCGCCGACGGCAAAAGCGCCCACCTTGAAAAACGCGATGTATAGGTCGAACAGCACCATGCTCCGCCCCTCCTGACCCGGGGCCGGCCCCCGGCCCGGCATACCCGGTGGGATGCCCAGGGATACTAGTCGTACCCCGCAAGCGCAAAGGAGAGGAGCCTGTCATGATGGCCCGACGCCGTCACGGGCTGCGCACGCTGGCCGTTTCGGCCGGTGCGGCGGTGGCCGCGGGCTTTATGGCCTACGCCGCTTTGGAAAGAGCCGTGCGCGCCGACTACCCGGCCCTCGCCCTCGCCCGGGGACGGCAACTGTTGCGCAAGAGCCGCCGGGTGCTCATCGCCACCGGCATTTGGGATGATGCGCCGTTGTGGATCGGCGGCACGATGCGCCTGCTGGCCCAACAGGGCGCCGACATCACCGTCGCCGGGCCGGCGCCGGTGCCCTGCAGGCCCCCGTGGCGGGATATGGCCGATTTCCGGCCGCTGTTGCCGGAAGACTTGCCCGGGGACCAAGTTTATTCCCCCGCGGCCCAAAAAGCCCTCCGGAGCCTTTGGATTGAATTGAAACCGGACCTGGTGTTCACCTTCGATCCATCGTTTCCAGTCGTCTTAGGTCACCCCGCGCGGGCCGTCGTCGGCAACGCGGTCATCGATTTGGTCCTCTCCGGCGCGGTGGCGGCGGCCGGCGTGTACGCGTTCGGCACCCGTCGCCCGGACACCCTGGTCGACATCGGGCCCCTCATACGGGGAAAGCAGCGGGCGATGGCCCCTCGACCTGGAACCACCGGCCTTCGCGCCCGGCTCGCGCCGGCCGCGGTAGGACTGTTGGGCCGGCTGTATGGCAAGGGCGCGGGGCTTGCCTACGCCGAGGCGCTGCGGGCTGTCGGCCCGGCGTCCCGGATACCGGCCCAGGCCTGTGCGACCGCCGGGCGAGAACCGGCGTGGGACGGAACCGCGGCCGGCGGTTCGCAACGAATGGCCTGGGAGGACAGCTAGCCGGTGTACGCGATGGCGTCGATCTCCACACCCACGTCGCGGGGAAGCCGGCTCACCTGAACGGCCACCCGGGCCGGGGGATTCTCGGGAAAGTACTGGGAATACACTTCGTTCACCGCCGCGAAATCGTTCATGTCCGCCAGGTACACCGTGGCCCGGACGACGTCGGCCATCGAGGCGCCCGCGGCTTCCAGCACCGCCTTGACGTTCTCCAGCACCCTGGTGGCCTGGGCGGCAATATCCCCCCGGACCAGTTCGCCGGTGGCGGGATCGAGGGGAATCTGACCGGAAACGAACACGAAGCCGCCGGCCCGCACCGCCTGGGAGTACGGTCCGATGGCCCGGGGCGCCCGGTCGGTCCGAATCACTTCCTTGCTCACGCATCGCACCCTCCTTCGATCTATGCCCGCGCCCGTTCGGCTCCGCCCGTGCCTGAGCACCGATCGCCTGCGGGCTGCCCGGTGTTTCGCCGCGGCCTGTGCCCTTCCCTCCGAACGATCGCCGCATCCTGAGAGAAAGGAGGCGGCCCAGGACCGTGGCCATGCTCCGAATGGGTCGGCTCAAGGCTGGACGCCCGCAGCGGTGGACGCCCGCTACCGATTGTATTGCTACGGCGCCGGCTCGCCGGGACCCGTGCTGGATCGCACCCCGGGCCTTATGCTACACTAAACACCGGCAGGCCTGCCGATTATCCAATTCCAACAAACTTCATATTCCACGGACAGCAGGAGGGAGTGCACAATGCAGTTCCTGCGAGAGCAGTGGGACTGCGCCTTCCGTCGCTGCCGATCGGCCTGGCGCAGCCCCTGGTTTCGGCGAACGTCAGCTCTCCTGACAGCTGTTGTCCTCATCGCCGCTTGCAACCCTATATCCTTAGCGGCCGTCACCCTAACGACGGAGTTTCCCGGGATCGCAGTCGAACCCGGGGAAACCCGCTCGATTTCCCTCAATCTCCGCAATTACAGTCAGGAAGGACAAACGGTGGATCTCGCGGTGCTAGAAGCCCCGGAAGGCTGGGACGTTCGATTGGTGGCCCGGGGCAGCCAGGTGCACCGGGCCTATGTCGGCCCGATGGAAGGCGACCGGCCGGGCAGCGGGTTTCTCAACGTCGATGTGACCGTACCCCAGGGTGCGGCGCCCGGCGACTACCCGGTCGTGCTGACCGCCGGGTCTGAGCGCTTGGAGTTGAGCCTGCGGGTCACCGAAGGCGGAGAGCCCGGACAGGTGGAGCTCACCACCCAGTACCCGCAACTGGCGGGGCCCAGTGCGGCCGAGTTCGAGTTCCCCGTCACCTTGGCCAACCGCTCCCCGGAAGAGCAGACGTTCCAGCTGCTGGCCGAGGCGCCCGCGGGCTGGCAAGTGCGAATTACGCCGCGGTTTGAGGATCGACAAGTGGCCAGCATCGGCGTGCAATCGGGGGCTACCCAGCAACTGGAAGTGACGGTCATCCCGTCGCCCCAGGCGGAGACGGGCGAGTATCCCGTCATCGTGCGCGCGCTCGCACCCGGAATGGAAGCGGCCCTGCAGTTGACCACGGTCATCATCGGCACGTTCGATCTGGGCCTGACGACGCCCACCGGGCGGCTCAACGCGGAAGCCACCGCGGGGCGGGACAGCCCGTTCACCGTTGTGGTGGAAAACCGGGGAAGCGCGGAACTGCGCAACGTGACGCTGTCGAGCGTCGCCCCGCCCAACTGGACGGTATCTTTTGAGCCCAACCGCATCGACCGGCTGCCCCCGGGCGAAACCGAGACCGTCACCGTGACCCTGCGGCCCCACGAACGAGCCGTCGCGGGCGATTACGCGGTCAGCGTCACCGCTCGGGCTCCGGAAGCCATCGCCACCAGCACCTTCCGGGTCGCGGTGCGCACGCCAACCGTTTGGGGCTGGGTCGGCGTCGGGATCGTCGCCTTGGTCATCGCCGGGCTCGCGGGGACGTTCCGGGCTTACGGTCGGCGGTGACGGCTCGTCAGGCGGGAAAGGTGGGATGGTCGCCATGGCAAACGAAGCGCCAGCCGTCGAAGCCGGCGGAGGCCCGGAATCGGGCCTGGCTTCGGCGGTTATAGAAACCACCGGACTCTGCAAGCGCTACGGTGAGCACTGGGCCGTACGGGATTTGAACCTCACCATCCGCGAGGGAGAGGTGTTCGGCCTCTTAGGCCCCAACGGCGCGGGCAAAACGACTACCATCCTCATGTTGCTGGGACTCACCGAGCCCACGTCGGGCTCGGCCCGGGTCCTCGGGCACAACCCGTTCCGGGAGCCGCTTCCGGTCAAGGCCGCGGTGGGGTACTTGCCGGAAAACGTCGGTTTCTACGACGACATGACGGGCAGGGACAATCTGCTGTACACGGCACGGCTCAACGGGCTGACCGAAACCGATGCCCGGGCCCGCATCGACGCGCTGCTCGAAGCCGTAGGCCTGGCGGGCGCCGCGGACCGCCCGGTGAGGGTGTATTCCCGAGGCATGCGGCAGCGGCTCGGTCTTGCGGATGTGCTGGTCAAGTCTCCCCGGGTCGTCATTCTCGATGAGCCCACCCTCGGCATCGACCCCGCGGGAACCCGGGAGATTCTCAGCCTCATTTCCCGGTTGGCCCGGGAAGAGCGGGTCACCATCCTCATTTCGTCCCATCTGTTGCACCAGGTGCAGCAGATCTGCCATCGGGTGGGCATCTTCGTCCGCGGGAAGCTCATCGCCCACGGTTCGGTGGACGAGCTTTCCCAACAACTCGCCGGCGGAGCTCCGCTGGTGGTCGATGTGGAAGTTGGTGAGGCGGGTTCCCGGGCTCGGGAACTTCTTGAGCGGCTGGACGGCGTGACCGCCGTAGACGGGGACCCGCAGGCGGGCCGGCTCAGCGTTCGGTGCGCTCGGGACGTGCGGGCGGACATCGCCCGGACTCTGGTGGGCCACGGCTTGCCCCTGCTCGGCCTGCACGTGCACACCTACGGCCTTGACGATATCTACCACACGTATTTCGAAGGGGGCAGCGCCGATGGAGAGCACGTCCGCGACGCGGCTCGGCGCCTTCCGGCGTGAGCTTCCGGCCAAGCCCGGCCCGGCGGGGCTGGCGGCGGTATACCGCAAAGAGATTGCCGATCATTACACGGGCCTGCGGTTCCTGATCATGGCCGGGCTGGTAATCCTTTCGGGCGTGGCCGCGGCTTACGTCGCGGGCCAGACATTGAGCGACACGCTGGCGTCCGCGGGAGAGTACGACCCGTTTGTGTTCCTGCGGCTTTACAGCACCGGAAGCCAATCGCTGCCACCGTTCACGTTCTTTGTTGCCGTGCTCGGGCCGCTTCTGGGCATTGCGCTCGGATTCGACGCGATAAACGGCGAGCGCAACCGGGGTACGTTGAGCCGGCTGGTCAGCCAGCCCATCCACCGGGACGCGATCATCAACGGCAAGTTTCTCGCGGGTCTGGCGGTCATTGCCACCATGATCGCGGCGCTGGTGCTGCTTGTGGGCGGCATGGGCCTTGAGATCATCGGAGTCGCGCCTACGCTGGAGGAGTTCCTCCGGTTGGCCGCGTTCGTAGGCCTGAGCATCGTGTACGTTGCGTTCTGGCTCAGCCTGGCCATCCTGTGCTCGACGTTGCTGCGCCAGACGGTGGCGTCAGCCCTGGCGGCGCTGGCTTTGTGGCTGTTTTTCAGCATCTTCGCGGGGCTACTGTTTGGCCTGGTAGCGGACGCGGTCGCGCCCATAGTCGATCCGCTGGACCCGGTACAGGTGTTGAGGCATACGGCTTGGCTGAACAACTTGAACCGGTTGTCTCCGACGCTCTTGTACGAGGAAGCGGTGCAGACGCTTCTCAATCCCCAGGTGAGGACGCTCGGCCCGCTTTTGCTTGAGCAAGTCGTCGGAGCGGTGCCGGGAGCACCGTTGCCGTTGGGGCAAAGCCTGCTTTTGATCTGGCCGCATGTGACGGCTCTGCTCGCGTTGACTGCGGTATGCTTCGCCGGGGCCTACATCGCCTTCATGCGCCAGGAGATCAGAGCTTGGTGAAGCTCATCCAGCCGCCTGCGCGCCGCCCGTACGGGCGGCGCAGGCAGCCCTTTGGGGAAGCGGCTCACGGGCCAGCGGAAGAGACCGAAGAGACCATGACCGGCTCCCAACCCTTCCCGGTACACCGCTCGGTAACCAGCCGATCGCCGTCTACCCGCAGCCGCCACTGGCCGTTGGGGCTTTCCCACGAGCCCTCGGCCTTCACCGCTCGGTAGATGTGGCTTGCTGCCAGCTGCAAGGGGCGGCGGGCCGCGCCCCGCATGAGGGTCGCCTCAACATGCCGCCGGATCTCGTCCTTGAGAGAGGTTTGGGCCATCACCGTTGCCTCCCGGAATCGGACGAACCGGATTGCCCGCGCCGACGGGGACGGCGATACGCGGTGTGGTCATACTGGATCTTGTGAAAAAACCGCAGCACGCCGTCGACGATCATGTCCGCGGCCCGGCGAGCCCGCCGTTCCAGATGCGGGTTCGCGGGCACGCCGGCATCTTCCATGCCTTCCAGAAATACGGTGGCATACAGGACGATGTCCCCAAGCGGCGGCAGATCGGGCTGGCCCGGAAAGACGTACCCGGCGCGGCTTGGGACGATAAGTCCGATCTCCTCTTCCCCCGCGGCCCGCGGAGCCGCCACCACCGTGAAACTGGCTCTCCAGAGCTCCCCGTGCCGCGCCCACGCCTCCCGGATGTTCCCGGCATGCACCGGCTCATCCAAGGTGCCGAACACCCGAGGATGGTATTCGGCCAGCGCTTCGCCTACGGGCTCGACCAGAAAGCCCGACGGCGTAGCCGGATCGCCCAGGCAGATAAGGCACAGGTCCTTGTGCCGGGCATCTTGGTAGGCGGCGAGAATCTCTCGCCCGACGGCCCAGTCGGATGTCCACTTGCCAGCGTCAATGGCCATGGGTCTCGCGCCTCGCTTTCGCTGCCCCTCTTGGATTCGGGTAGGAGTCCGGCGCCCGGACGGGAATTGCTGATCGGGCCCAGGTCTTGTCGCCACCGCACGCCTGGCGGAACTTTTCCCGGCGGAGGTAGACCATGGTCAGCTTGAGGCGGTTCACGCGCATGGCGAACCGGTTGTACGATCGGATCCCGCAGCGGTTTCTGGTCGAACTGAACGGAGGAATCATCATCTCCGAAGAAGCCGAGCAGCGGGATCCGGACTTGCCCGACGTGTACATTCTCGGCGAGTACGTCGAGGATCCGTACGGACTCGGCCGCTACATCGTCCTCTACTACGGCTCCTTCCGCGCCCTGTTCGGCGACAGCCCCCCAGACGTTTGGGAGGCGGAACTGTGGGAGACGCTGCTCCACGAGATTCGCCATCATCTCGAATCGCTGGCCGGCGTCGACGATCTGGAAATCGAAGACATGCGGCAGCTGGCCGAGTTTCGCCGCTGGGCAGAAGAGCAAGAGCACCGGAGCCGGCGCCCGCCTACGCGCCAGGGCGAAACCGGCCCGCCAGGGCCCGCCGGCCCAGCTCCCCCATGATCCGCACGGGCTTCGTGGCGGCCCGGCCCGGCATGGACAAAAGAGCACCGGCCCCGTCCTGCAGAACTTCGCGCCACAGCCGCCCCGGCTTGGTCCAGATCCGGGCCGGCCAGCCGGCCAAAAGCGTTCTGGCCGGCGGCAACGGCCCCTTCCTCGAATGGGCCAGCCGGGCGACCGTCATCTGCACCCGGGGCGGCCGGGCGGCGACGGGTAGCCACAAGTCCATCAACAGCTCCCGGGCTTCTGCCACCCGGGCGGCCGCGTCCAAGGCCGATCCCGCGGCCGGCGTTGAACCCAAAGCCGCGGGCGCTTGGGCGGCGCCCGCCGCTCGGACTGAGCCGCCAACCGCGACCGTCCAGGAATCGCCGAGCCTTTGGCGGAGGAACCTTTCGAGAACAAGCCCATCCTGCTCCCCACCGGCGACTGTCCGGCCGGCGCCGGCAGGGCCGAGCGGCATGTTCAGGTGAAACGGGCACGAAAGCTTCTTCGCGGCCTTTTCATAACCCGCCAGGCACTGCCCCGGGTCGTCGCTTTCCAATGACAAAACGGCATGGCCGCTATCAGGCGAGGCGGCCAGCGCTTCGACCACGTCGCTGAGCTCGACGGACCGCAAGTCGGCCGAGACAAGCAACAGCATGCCCCGCCGCCGGGCGGCCGCCAAAAGCAGGGCGAGGTGACCCCGTTGGCGGTTGTACACCCAGCGCACTGCGGAGATCCCCGATTCCTGAGCCCGATTCTTGGTCAAGAGCTGGTACGCGAGTCCCGACCGCTGTCCCGCGTCGGCCACGATGGCAACGGGCGCCTCGCCGGCAAGCCGCGGGCATCCCGGCTCGCCGGCGGCCCGGCCGTCCACTTCCACCGCGTGGCAACCGGCATCGGCCATCTCCCGCACCGCCGCGGCCAGCGCTCGACTGCGCAAGCCGGACGGAACTCGCCCGAATAACAGAATGGGAGCGCCCCCGCCCAAGGGGTACGGCCCCAGCCGGACCCGCAGGCTCCGGCGCCACGGAAGTTGCAAGGCGCGGCCGCAAGCCGTGCATACCGTCTCTACCGCGGAACCGTTCCGCCATACGATGCGGTGGAGCTTCTCGGCACCGCACCGGGGACAAAGAAGCATGGACAGATCGGTCATCTCGGTCATCACGACCGCCACCTCCCGCCGGATCAAGTCGCCCGGCGCAGCGCCAGGCGCGCCTTGCGCTCCATCAACCGCTCCACCACGTCGGCCGGGGCCGACACCGAGCCGATGCGCCGCTCATGCCGCGAGCCGGGACCGTGCGCGTCGGTGCCGCCGGTGACCACCAGATCGTGCTCGTTGGCCAGGGCCAGAAACCGGTCGGTCTGCTCGGGTGTGTGTTCGGGATAGTAACATTCCAATCCCTGCAAACCGGCGGCCAACAGCCCGGGAATGATGCCCTCATCCGACAAGCGCCCGGGATGGGCCAGCACTGGGACGCCGCCGGCCTTGAGCACCGCCTTGACCGCTTCCTCCGGAGTGAAGTTCTCCCGCTTCACATAGGCAGGCCCGCCGGTGTACAAGTAGCGGGCGAACGCATCCTCCACCGAGCGGGCATAGCCCGCCTCCACCAGGGCCCGGGCCACATGCGGGCGGGTAATGGCGCCACCCCTCGCCAACCGCTTCACCGCATCAAAGGAGATGTCACAGCCCAATTCCCGCAGGCGGCGGACCATCTTTTCGCCCCGCTCCACCCGGGCCCTCCGCCGGCTGGCCAGCAATGCCTGAAACCACTCCGAGTCCAGCGGGATGAAGTACCCGAGGATGTGCACCTCACCGGCGTCCACGTCGGTATTCAACTCCACCCCCGGGATGAGTTGGACCCCCAGCCGGGCCGCCGCGTCCACGGCCTCAGGCACCC
Source organism: Bacillota bacterium (assembly GCA_017656145.1). Lineage (GTDB taxonomy): Bacteria > Bacillota > Limnochordia > Limnochordales > ZCTH02-B6 > JACDOI01. Next base: position 16,375 of record JACDOI010000015.1, read on the forward strand.
CGTCCATGCTGTCATGGTCGGTGAGAGCCAGGACGGACACCCCCTGGTCCAAAGCGTCCCGGACTACCTCCGCCGGGGAGAGGGTTCCGTCAGATGCTGTAGAGTGAACGTGCAGGTCGATCCGCATGGACATCCCCTTTTTGGGCCTCCTCTTGCGCCCGGGCCAGCCCGTCGAACACCGCCTTGTTCCACCAGGCCAGCCAGTCGTTGGGCTTGGCCCAGTACCCCTCCAGCACGATCCACCCGTCGTAGTGATTCCGCAGAAAGCGGACAATGGCCGGCAAGTCAATGGTACCTCTGCCCAGCGGGCGGTGCAATGCAGTCCCGTCGGCGTCGCTGAGGTGGACGAGAACGACCCGATCCAGTTGCTGGAAGCACTCGACGGCGGAGCGCTCCAGCGCCACGTGGGCGATGTCGTAGGTACATCCGACCCGGGGGTCGCCGACCTCGTCAAGCAGCCGGTTGACATCGGTGGGCCAGTTGATGAACTCCTTGCGAATGGGCTCCATATTTTCCACCGCCAGGCGCACGCCCCGCTCGGCCGCCACCGCCGCCAGCCGGCGCAGCGATTCCACAAGCCACGCCCAGTGCTGATCGATGTTCTCCATGGTAAAGGAAGCCCGTCCCGGGTGAACGGTGACCAGCCCGGCCCCCAGCTGGGCGGCCAGGTCCATGGAGCGTTCGACCTCCCGGCACGATTGTTCCCGGATGCCCCGGTTAATGGCCGCCAGGTTCAGGTCCCAGCTCGCGGCGTGGACGGTGAGGGAAAGCCCGAGGGACTCGGCCAGCCGCCGCACGGCTTCGGGGTCGTCGGCCCGCTGCCAGACGTGTTCGGCCCACACCTCCACCCCGTTGTAGCCCAGATCGGCCGCCATGCGGAGCACGTCGGCCAGGCGAAAGTGCCACAATTGGGTTGAAGACAGCGCGACGCGGTCCAACACCGGTTTCTCTCCTTTGCTCCCGCTGTTCGCAAGTTTCGCTGGCTGCACAAGCTAGCGGGTGATGGGGCCAATCACATACGCCCGCTCGATGATCAAGGCGATCCGATCTCCAGGAGCCAGATCGCCCATGGGTTCCCCTTCGATGCGCAACCGCTTGTTTCCGACTTCCACGACGTAGTCCATCCTATTGCCCAGGTATGTGCGGCGCACCAAGACCGCCGCAAAGCCCCCTTCTGGCTGCTCGGCGGATGAGATGCGGCCGGCGATGCGCACGTGTTCGGGGCGCACAAGGACTTTTACCAGCTTGCCCGGGGCGAGGTCCGGCGGGCACTCGGCCCCAATCCGCGCGCGGCCGTCCAGCACGTCCAGGACGGCCTCGCTCCCCTCACGCGCGATCACGGTCCCCTGCAGGAAATTGGCCAGCCCCACAAACCGGGCCACGAACTCGCTGGCCGGGCGCTCGTAGATTTCCTCGGCCGGCCCCACCTGTTCGACGCGCCCCCGGTTCATCACCACGATGCGATCGGACATGGCCATGGCCTCGGCCTGGTCGTGGGTGACGTAGATGATGGTGACCTGCATCCGCCGCTGCAGCTCCTTGATCTCGAAACGCATGGACTCGCGCAACTGCGCGTCCAAGTTGCTGAGGGGCTCATCCAAAAGCAGCACCCGCGGCCGCATGACCAGCGCCCGGGCAAGAGCCACCCGCTGCTGCTGGCCGCCGGAAAGCTGGTTGGGGTACCGGTCGGCCAAGTGATCGAGCTGGACCAGGGAAAGAATTTCTTCCACCCGCTGCCGGATCTCGTTCCGGGGCCGCTTTTGCACCTTGAGCGGGTAGGCCACGTTGGCGAATACGTTCATGTGCGGCCACACCGCGTACGATTGGAACACCATGCCCATGCGGCGCCTCTCCGGCGGGATGAAAATGCCATCCCGGGGCGACGCCAGGCAGTCGTCGTCCAGGAAGATGCGTCCTCCGGTAGGTTCCACAAAGCCGGCGATCATGCGCAGGGTGGTCGTCTTGCCGCATCCGGACGGGCCCAGCAAGGTAACGAATTCCCGGTCGGGAATCGTCAGGTCCAAGTCCGCGACCGCCGTCGTCTCGCCGTACCGCTTGGTGATGCCCTCCAAACGCACCTGTGCCACGAAATGTCCCTCCAACACTAAAAACCGAGCTTGCCCCGGGTGACCGCTCGAACCGTCACGTTCAGCACGAGCACGACTATGATCAGCACCACGGAGAGGGCCGCCGTCAGAAGCATCTTCCCTTCCTCGTGCAGGGAATAGACCAGCACGCCGATGGTCTCGTTGCCCACAGCCCACAAGAGCGCGGACAAGGTCAGCTCGGTCAAGCTCGGGATGGCCGCCAGGAACCACGCCGCCACCAATCCGGGCCGAATGAGCGGCCAGACTACGTCGGCGAACGAGCGCCACGGCGAAGCCCCGGACATGCGGGCCACTTCCTCCAAGGTGTCGTCGATCTGATGCAGGTTGGAACCGACGGTGCGCACCCCAAGAACGAGAAACCGGGCCACGTACGCAACCAAAAGGAGCCAGATGGTGTTGTACAGCGCCCAATCGACAATGGGCAGCGGTTTGAGAAAGGCCAGGATCATGCTTAAGGCCACTACCGTTCCCGGAACCGCGTAAGGGATGGCCACCAGCGCCTCCAGCACCCCCGCACCCCGGGCCCGGGCCTTCACGTTCAAGTACGCGAGGATCGTCCCCAGCAGAGCAACCACCGTGCCCGTGGCCGCGGCCAAAAACAGGCTGTTGCGGATGGCCCGGTGGACCGCCGGCAACTGGAACAGGGAGGCGTAATTGTCCCAGGTAAAGTTGCCCGCACCTAGAGGAATCCCGTACGCCCGCGTGAGCGATGTGGCCACGATGGCCAGAATCGGTGCGAAGGTGGTGAGGCAGACGAACACAAGCAGCGCGGCGAACACCGGCCAGCGCCAGCGGCGCAGGCGCACCAGCTGGGGGGTGGTATGCTTGCCCGCGATGACCGTATAACTGCCCCGTCGCAGCAGCAAGCGCTGCGCTTGCATGGTCAGTATGGCCACACCGACCAATAGCATGGACAAGGCCGCGGCGAGCTGCAGATTGGCCTCGAGATCGAAATTGAGCACCGTCAGATAGATGCGGGTGGTCAGAACGTAAAACCGATCCGGAAAGCCGATGACGGCCGGGATACCGAAATTGCCCAAAAGGAACATGAACAACAGCACAGCGCCCGAAAAGATGCTGGGCATCATCAAGGGAAGGGTGATGTCGCGCATGGTGCGCCATGGGCTTGCGCCTGACATCTGTGCCGCCTCTTCAAGGGACGCGTCCATCCGGCTGAAGGGCCCAACGGTGACGATGTAGGGAATCGGATAGCCATAGAGGATCATCACAAATACGACGCCCCACTTGCCGTAGAGCCGCACCAGGGGATCCCACGATCCGGTCAGCCACATCCAGAACTCGTTGACATATCCCACAGGCCCAAGCAAATAGATCCAGGCAATGGCCCCGATGAAGGGCGGGATCAGGTAAGGGACGATCAGGATGGTACGGAAAAATCCCCTTCCCGGCACGTCGGTGCGGGTCACCACCCATGCCAGGGAAACCCCGATCAACACACCGCCCAGCGTGGCCCACAGGCTCACCGACAGGCTGTTGATCAGGGCGGTGAAGTTCTCATTGCGGGTGAACACCCGCTCAAAGTTGTACAGCGAGAACTGGCCGTCCACCAGCAGGCTGTTCCACACCAGGGTGATGGCCGGATACGCGACGAACAACCCGACGACGATCAACAGGGCCAGCCAGACCAGGTACATGGAGGATGCGCTTCGCACCTTGCGCCATATCCGCACCTGGAGCGCGGAGGGTCCAGGTGTGATCGCCAACGCCGTGATCCCCCGCTTTCGCGCTGGAGAGGGAGCCTGCGGGCCCCCTCCCCGGTCTATCCGGGACTCAGCTCTCAAAGCGCTCTTCCCAAGTCGTCTTCAGTTCCTCCCGGTGCTCCTGGATATACTCGCTGTCAGTAGGGGCAATTTGCAACCGTTCCAGATCCGGCGTCCCCGGCGGCACGCCCATGTTCGGCCGCACCGGGATGTATCCCTGCTTGACGAACAAGCGCTGCCCCCGCTCGGACAGCAAGTACTCAACGAACGCCGTCGCCGCCCCCGGGTTCCGGCTGGTCTTCAGCACCGCCACAGGGGTCGGGATGAGGATGGCGCCCTCATCGGGCCAGATGTGCTCTACGGGCGAACCCTGGTTCTTGAGGTTGCGGATCATGAAGTCGACGACGGACACCATCGCGTATTCGCCTGATGCCAGCTTTTGAGCGAGCACGCCGTTGGAGCGCTCGATGACGACGCCGTGTTCCTGCAACTGCTCGAAGTAGGACCAGCCGAACTCAGGGATGTTCACCAAGGTTCCCAGCGTGGAGAACGCGGCACCCGAATAAAGGGGGCTGGCCATCGCGATGCGCCCACGGATGTTGGGATGGAGCATGTCCTTCCAGCTGGTAGGCGGCTCCCCGCGCCAACGCCGGGTGTTGTAGGCGATCACGTTGAAGATCTGGCGCACCTCGTGGTAGCGGCCGCCCGCGTAGCGGAAATGTTCAGGCAGGTCGGCAACATGGATGTCGAGCGGCAGCAGCAGATCCTCGCGGGCCAAGTAGTCAAAGAAGGCGATGTCGGCAAACCAGATCACGTCCGCCTGGATCTCGCCGGCCTCCATCTCCGCCTGGAGTTTGGCGATCACCGGGCCCGTTCCCGACCGAAAGATTTCCACCTTCACGCCCGGATGCAGTTGCTCGAAATCCTGGGCCATCTCGCTCACCTGATCCAGCGATTCGGACGTGTACAAGGTGATGGTGCCCGACGCGCCGGCCCAGGCCACAGGGCTTAGCAGCAGCACAAGAAGCGGGACGATCGCCAACAAGAAGTTACGGCCTAGAAGCGCCGTTTTCACCGTCGATTCCTCCTCCTCACCGGTGGAGCCTGTACAGATGTAACGCCAATCAAGGTCCGCATCCCACGCAGTTCCAGTGAGCCGTACCACCTCCCCCACGTGAACTGTCGTTCAAATATGCAGACAAATGTTTCTCAAGGAGTTGTGTTCGCCGGCCCATCCTGCCCCCCTACCCCTGCGGTGAGAATTTACAGATGTAAAAAGCCACTTTACAGGGGCAAAACGCAAGGGGCCCGGATTATCCCGGCAACGCATGAAGCCAGGATATCCGGGCCCCTCGGGAAAGAACGCACCATAGAGCCCCGGTACCGGATTATGCCATGCCGCCCACCCGCACGCGGCGGCTCTCCCGCATCAACCGCCGGCATGCCTCGACGATGTCGTCTTCCTGAGGAACCGCTGCTTTCTCCAACCGGGGATTGTACGGGATGGGCACATCTTTGCCCGCCAGGCGCAACACCGGCGCGTCCAAGAAGTCGAAGGCTTCGCTTTCTACGATGGTGCCGACGATTTCGCCGCCGAATCCGGCGAACTTGTTGGCCTCGTGGACGACCACCGCCCGGCCGGTCTTGCACACCGACGCGATGACCGTTTCGGCATCGAGCGGCCGCAGGCTTCGCAGGTCGATGACTTCCGCCGAAATGCCCTCGTCGGCCAGCCGTTCGGCCGCTTGCAGGCTTCTAGGCACCATCACCGACGTTGCGACGACGGTCACATCCCGCCCTTCCCGCCGGACGGCGGCTTTGCCGATGGGCACGGTGTACTCGTCCTCGGGCACGGGCCCTTTCGTCTTGTACAACAGCTTATGCTCGAACACCACGACCGGGTTGTTGTCCCGGATAGCCGCCTTCAACAGCCCTTTCGCATCATGAGGAGTAGCCGGCGCGACCACTTTCAGCCCGGGGATGTGCATAAACCACGTCTCCAGGCTCTGCGAATGCTGGGCCGCGGCGCCGGTGCCCGAGCCGGCGGGAGTTCGCACGACCATGGGCACCTCAGCCTTGCCCCCGAACATGTACCGCATCTTGGCCGCCTGGTTGACCAGCTGATCCGCGCCGATGGTCAAGAAGTCCGAAAACTGGACTTCCGCCACCGGGCGCATGCCGACCACCGCCGCTCCGACTGCCGCACCGATGATGGCCGCCTCGGACAAAGGCGTATCCATCACCCGGTCCTCACCGAACTCTTCCACAAGACCGAGCGTCACGCCGAACGCGCCGCCGTAGACGCCGATGTCCTCGCCCAGGAGAAACACCCGCGGGTCCCGGCGCATCTCCTCCGCCAACGCTTCTCGAACCGCCTGAGCATACGTGATCTCGCGCATGACCTGATCCCCCGCTAGGCGTAAACCCCGTCGGCCAGCTGGGCTACGTCCGGTTCCGGCTGCTCTTCGGCAAACTCGATGGCCGCCTGGATTTCCGCCTTGATGTCTTCACCGATGCGCTCCGCCTCGGCCGGCGACAGGATCCCGGCCGCGATGAGCCGCTCCTCAAGCCGCCGGATGGGACACCGCGCTTTCCACTCTTCGATCTCTTCCCGGGTTCGGTACCGGTTGGCATCGCTTTTGGAATGGCCCCGCCACCGGTACGTCCGGGTCTCGATGAGCGTCGGTCCTTCGCCCGCGCGGGCCCGGTCCACGGCCTTTCGGGCCGCTTCATACACGGCTAAGACGTCATTGCCGTCCACCGAAACGCCGGGCAAGCCGTACGCCCGGGCCCGGGCTTCGATGTCGGGATTGCCGAGGCCTTTTTCGACCGGCATGGACATGGCGTACTGGTTGTTTTCGCACACGTACACCACCGGAAGCCGGAAGACGCTCGCGAAGTTCACCGCTTCGTGAAACGACCCTTGAGCCAGGGCGCCGTCGCCGAAGAAGCACATGACTACCCGGCCAAGCCCCAGCTTCTTGCACGCCAGCGCCGCGCCGGTGGCGATGGGGATGCCGCCGCCGACGATGCCGTTGGCGCCCAAGTTGCCCGCGGCGACGTCGGCAATGTGCATGGACCCGCCCCGCCCGCGGCAATAGCCGGTCTCCTTGCCCCGCAGTTCGGCCATCATCTTCGGGATCGACGCGCCTTTCGCGATCCCATGCCCGTGGCCCCGGTGGGTGCTGGTGATGTAGTCGTCGGGGGCCAGCGCTTCAATGGCTCCGACGGCTGACGCTTCTTCGCCGATGTAAAGATGGAACGTTCCCCATATGCGGCCCGCCTGAAACAGCTTATCGACCTCTTCCTCGAAATGCCGGATGCGGCGCATCTGGCGGTACATGTGCAGCAGCCGCTCGGGCCCAAGCCCCAATTGCCGGGCTTTCGCCTGCCAGTCCTGTTCCTTCATCGGTCTCCCCCCATTCGCTTGGCCGCGCGCCTGCTACAAGAGCAGTAGCTCCGGGCGCTGGCTGAGCTCAGCAATCTGCCGGAGAAACTCCGCCGCCGGAACCCCGTCCACGACGCGATGATCAAAGGAAAGACTGAGCACCATCATGGACCGGGCGCACACCTGGCCGTCCCGGATGACCGGCTTTTCCACGATGCGGCCCAGGCCCAAGATGGCCGTTTCGGGCGCGTTGATGATGGGCGTGAAGGCGTCGATCCCGTACGCGCCCAGATTGCTGATGGTAAACGTTCCTCCCCGCATCTCGTCCGGGGACAGCTCCCCGCGGCGGGCAGCTTCCACCAGCCTTCGCCGCTTCCGGGCGACGGCTTGAATGCCTAGGCTCCCGGCCCGGCGAATGACGGGCACCAATAGTCCCCCCGGAACCGCGACCGCGATGCCGATGTGCGCCTCGGGTTCCAGGACGATCTCGTCGCCTTCCAGCCGGGCATTGAGGTAGGGGTGGTCGGCAAGCGCCCGGGCGGCAATGCGCACAAACAGATCGACGTACGAGATGCCGTCCCCGCCCCGGTTCCGGTCCGCTTCGTTCAAGGCCGAACGAACCCGAACCAGCTCCGTTACGTCCGCCTCGGTGGTGAGGGTCACGTGAGGGGCCGTAAAGGCGCTCTTGGTCATCCGCTGGGCGATGGCGCGGCGCATGGGGCTGATGGGAACCCGCCGGGGCACCGGGGAGACGCCTCCGGGGGCCGTCGCCGGCGACGCTGAGCTTGCGCCTCCGGCGACGGCCGCAGGCTCCGCCGAACTCTCGGCGGATGGCGTCTTGGAGGCCTTCTGCACGCCCGCGGTCCCCAGCCCCGTCCGCGCAGCGTACTCCTCCACGTCAGCCCTGGTCACCCGCCCCCGGGGCCCGCTGCCTGGCACGGCGGCCAGGTCGAGGCCCAATTCCCGGGCCATTCGCCGCGCCACGGGCGTCGCCCGCACCCGCCCGCCGCCCCCGGTCTGGGCCCGTTCCTCAGGCGCGCCTGCTTCGGCCTGGAGAATCTCCGCCAGGCCGGAACCGTCCGGAGCCTTCCCACCGGCCGCGGTTGATTCGGCCGGGCCTTGCGGCGGGCTGCCGGCAGCCGGCAACAGGGCCGAGATGTCCTCATCGGCTGCGGCAATGATCGCGATGGGCGTGTTGATGGGCACGGTCGTGTCAGGGCCGACTAAGATCTTGCGCAACACGCCGCTCGCGGGGGCCTCTACCTCGATGTCGACCTTGTCGGTCAAGACGCTGAGGAGCGGCTCCCCTTCCTGTACGGGCTCCCCTTCCGCCTTGAACCACTTGGTGACGGTGCCTTCCTCCATCGTCATGCCCAGTTTCGGCATGGTGACCTGCGTCGCCACGCGTCAACCCTCCTAGGACGCGGCCGCCGCGGACGGTCGGCGGCCCGTCTCATCCATCGACTGTTGTAGCCGCCACAGGCTGACCAGCGTCGACGCCTCATCCATCTGGACGTCGTCCAAGGTGAGGACCGTTTCCGCGGGAACGTCCCGCACGACCGTCGTGCCCTGTCCGGCCAGCCCAAGCGGCAACGCCCCCAGCTCCCGGGCCTGCTCCGCCGGCATGATGCGGCCGTATACCGTGAATCCGCCGATGCCGTCCAGCCGCTGGCCCGCTTTCAGGGGCTGTTTGGCCACTGCGACAGTCTCGGCCCGGTGAAACCGCTGCACGATCGTGGGGCGGCCATCCAGCGCGGCCCGGGCGATGCTGACCGGCGTCTCCAGGCTGCACAGGTGGAACGGGCGGTACAGCAGGAAATACGGTCCTTCGCCCATGCCCAGATATGTCATCTCGCGACGGACTTCGGGCTGATCGGTCCGCACGACGACGAACACCCCAGGCGCCACGCCCCGGACGTAGTCGACGACGCCGGTGCGGGACAAAATGCCGCCCTCGGCCTGTGGGCGGAACAGCCGCACTAGGTCGTCCAAGCCCCCCGCGGGACCGTGCATCCCAGGCCGGTCGGGCACAAGCCCGGTGGCGTTGGCGAGGATGGTCATCTCGATCATGGTCTTGCTCCCGTCGACGAACGAGGCGAGCATCCGGGGGTTCATGCCCTGCCGCCGGGCCCGGTCCGCGACGGTGTCGGGAGTGGCCTGCACGTCCAGCGGGTTGTTCTTGCCCTTACCGGCCGCGACCACCTCGAATCCCAACCCGTCGGCGAACTCAAACAACTCGTAGCACACAGCCGGCTCGTCTCCCGCCGCGCCCGTGTACACGACGCCTGCCATGCGGGCCAGCCGGTACAGCATCCGGCCGACGGTCGCATCCGCCTCGGCATTGAGCATGACCACGTGCTTCTTGCGGGTGATAGCTTCCAGGGCTATGCGTGCACCGGCCTCGGGATGGCCGGTAGCCTCCACCACGACATCGACATGGGGAATGTCCAGAGCGATGTCCGCGCTGGACAGGGCCAAAACCCCGCCTTCCTCCACCCATCCGGCGGCTTCAGACACCCTCGCCGGTTGCCGAATGGACCCTTCCGGCACCCCGGCGGCGCGGTGCGCCTCAACGGCCCTGCCGGGCACCACGTCGGCCACCGCGACGACGCGGATGCCCCGCATCCCCGCCACCTGGGCCACGAGCCCCCGGCCCATTTGTCCGGCTCCGACGACGGCCACCCGCACCGGACAACCTTGCTCCTCCAGCTCACGCAACCGGTCGTTGTACCCGAGCATCGCTTGCCCGCCTCCATTGTCGGCACTTTCGTTCTGTCCACGACACAAAAGTTAGTCGATGATCGCTTTCGTCCCCATGCGGCGAATCCCTGCCCCTTCTCCCGGGACGGTCGCCGCTTCTTGGGAAACCCGGCGCCAGGCGTCGTTACTGTCTCGCCCCGTCCTCAGGCGGCCTGGCGACCCGGCAACACGTTTCCAGCACGGTCATGGCGGCCGCGCCGTCGGGGGCCGCGAGCGCCTCCTGGGCCGCGGCCAGCGCGTCTTCCCGCCGGATGGACCGGATAAACCCCTTGACATGGGCGATGCGATCCGGCGCCACGCTCAGCTCGTTCACCCCAAGGCCGGCGAAAAACGCAACAAACGGCAGCTCGCCTGCCAGCTCACCGCAAACGCTGACCCACCGGTTCTCGCGCCGGCCGACTTCGATGACATGAGCGATGGCCTTCAAGACGGCGGGATGGGCCGGCTGGTACAGTCCAGACACCTTCGGATTGGTCCGGTCGACGCCGAGAACATATTGCACCAAATCGTTGGTGCCCAGGCTGAAGAAGTCCACCCACGGAACGAACCGGTCGACCACCATCGCCGCGGCCGGCGTCTCCACCATCATGCCGACGCGGACCGAACGGGCCACCGGCAATCCGGCGTCCCGCAATTCCTGCTCCGCTTCGGCCAGCAGCTCCCGAGCGCGCCGCACCTCTCCCGGATCCGACACCATGGGGAACATGAGCCACAGCTCCTCGGGCACCGCCTGCAGCATGGCCCGCAACTGGGGCTTGAAAATGTCCGGCCGATCCAGGCAAAACCGGATGCCCCGCCAGCCCAGGAACGGGTTCGATTCGGCCTCGAGGCCCAGCGACGGGATCGGCTTGTCTCCGCCTGCGTCCAGGGTGCGGAACACCACGGGCCGGCTGCCCATGGCCGCGACGACGCGGCGGTAGATCTCGACCTGTTCCTCCTCGGGGGGCGGCTTGTGCCGGTTCATATAGACAAATTCGGTCCGGAAAAGGCCGATGCCGTCGGCACCGGCTTCGGCCGCCCAGCCCGCCTCGTCGCAGGAAGCGATATTGGCAGCCACCATGATCCGGTGGCCGTCGGCGGTGGCCGCGGGATGCGGGTCGGAAGGTCGCCGGCGCGCCGCGCTCGCCTGCCCCGCTTGCCGGCGATACCGGGCCACGGTATTGGCGCCGGGGTGGAGGATCACCTCCCCCCGGGTGCCATCGACGATGACCAGCTCCCCCGGTGCGACGCGCCCCAGTAGGGGCCCGGCGCCCGTAACCGCCGCCAACCCGCGGGCCCGGGCGAGGATGGCGGCATGGGACATGGCTCCGCCCCCTTCCAGGACGATGCCCGCTACCGTCGTCAAGTCGAGTTCCGCCGTCTGCGAAGGGGTCATATCGCGCGCGACGATGACCCATGGGCCGTCCGCCGGGGGAGCGGTCTGCCGGGCGCCCGTCAGCTCCTGCACGATGCGCCAGCCCACATCCCGCACGTCCCCGGCCCGCTGGCGGAAATACTCATCGTCCATCGCGGCGAAGACTTTGGCCAGTTCCTCCGCCGCACCGGCCGCCGCGTCCTCGGCCGCGGCCCCGGCCTCGATCCGCTCGCGAATGGGCCCAAGCAGTGCCGGATCTTCCAACATGAGCCGGTGGGCGTCAAACAGCGCCGCTTCGCCCGCGTGCCCTTCCGCGGCGAGGCGCATCTTCAGGCCTTCCAGTTGCTCCGACACCCGCTCCTTCGCGGCCTGAAACCGTTCCCATTCGCCGGCCGGATCCTGGCCGGAGCCGGCTGGTGACGCCCGTCGAGGGCCGCCGTCCCAAATCCATGCAGAGCCGATGCCGATCCCCGGGGCTGCCCCGGTCCCTCGCACCACTTCCTGCCGATTCATGATCCCTCACCCAGCCCCCCGGCGATCAGGCGGGTGAGGGCGGCAACCGCCTCTTCGGCGTCCGGGCCGTCCGCGGTCAGCCGGACCTCAGTTCCCGGTTTGACCGCCATCGAGAGTACGGCCAGAATGCTCTTGGCGTCCGCGGAACGGTCTCCGGCAAAGATCCGGACGTCCGATTGGAATTTTCTCGCTTCCTGCACAAGCAGCGCGGCCGGCCGCGCGTGCAGACCGCTGGGATTGACGACCCGGACAATCGATTCCTTCACGGCCGACCCGACCTTTCCGGAGCCTGGGGCCCGGCCTCGATAGACAACACCATACCCGGTTCCAGAGAGGGCACGGGCGCCGCGACGACGCAGAGGTCCCCGGGCAGTTCGGGTTCTTTGCGGCCATTGAACTTGATCACCGCATGCCCCAGTTCCCGCAGCCGCTCGTTGGCTCCGTCCCCCACCGCCGTAATGGGATACGGGCGACCGTTCACCCGCAGGATGTCCCCGGACGAGCACGGCCCGTTCCATACCTCGGTCCGATGGACGACGGACACCGCTTGCAACTCCGGCGGCGCCTGCTCGCCGAACAGCACGAGCATGCCCGCCTGGATGAACTCTTCCGCCTCGGGTCCAATGCGGACCACGACGCCTTGCCACCTCACCTGTGGTTGCACCGCCATCATTGCCGCTTCCGCCTCCACTCCCCATCCACAGCGCAGGGCCCCGCCAAGCCCGCGCCTTAAGCGTACAGACCAAAGCTAGCGAAGTACGCAATAATCACCGCCGCCGGTCCCGTGATGAGCCGGGAAATGAGCACCGCCGGAACCCCGTCCTCGACGGTTTCAGGCTTGGCCTCCCCCAGCGTCAACCCCACGGGCACAAAGTCGCAGCCCACCTGGGGATTGATCGCGAACAGCGCCGGCAGCGCGAGGGAGGGCGGGATATTTCCCCGGCCAATTTCCACCCCCACCAGCACGCCGACTACTTGCGCGATGACCGCCCCCGGACCCAGGACCGGCGACAGAAACGGCAGGGCACAGATGACCGAGATGATAAACAGGCCTGGGAGCGTCCCCGCCAGGGGAGTCAAGATATTGGCGATGACCTCGCCGATCCCCGAAGCCAGGATGATGCCGATCAGCGTCGCCACAAAGGCCATGAAGGGCAGGACGTTGCGCAGCACTTGTTCGATGGTCTCTCGCCCTGCCTGGTAGAAGATGCCAACTACTCCGCCCGTACTGCGGCCGATGCGAGCGATGAACTGGCTGATCCCGCCCCGGCTGGCTGGAACCGTCGCCGCGGGCGAGGCCGAACCGGTATCGGGCCGGGATTCCGCAGCCGCCGGCGGTTCCGGCGCGGTCAAGGACCCTGCCGCCGGAGCCGCTTCGTTCGGCTCCGCGACCCCCTCGGGCGCCAGCCGGACGTTTCGGGTCGTCACCCCGGACACGAAGTTATCCTCCCGAATGTACCGCAGCAGCGGTCCCGACGGAAGCGTGGGCGTGACGTCCACCGTCAGCACCCCCATCCTCGGGTACACCCCGCACCGGGCTGTGCCGCCGCAGTCGATGACGACGCACGCCATGTTCTCCGGAGGCACCGAATTGCGGAACGCGTCCACCACCTGCGCCCCGGTCAGCTCGGCGATGGCCTGAGCCACGGGGTGGATGCCGCCGCCGGTGATGCAGGCGACGATGTTCTTTTCGTTCGTCGGTGTAATGATGAGCGGTCCGCCCCAGCCGCCGGGCCCCCGCTCGACGTACACGCTCCTGTACTCGCCCATGCTCCCGTCCCCCTTCACCGGGCCAGCCCGGCCGAAACGCCCCGGGCTGCCTGCTGCTGGCGGCGGGCCATCATCTGCGCGGTGATGGCCTCGGTGACGATGCCCCTCAGCAAGATAACGACGACGCCCACGAGAAAATAGCGCACGGCCAGCGGCCCCAGGGGCAGCCCCAGCTCCTGAATGCCCTGGGCGATCCCCAGCCAGACGAACAGTTCAGCGGGATTGGCGTGCGGAAACAGGCCGGTGATCGGATGGACGAACGACACCGCCGCATCGTAGAAGGCAGGCTTGTATCTTTCGGGCAAAAACCGGCCAAAGGTGTACGCCATCGGGTTGGTGAGGAAGAAAACAGCCAATATCGGCAACAGCGTGTACCTCAAGATGATGTTACCGCTGAGACGAACCGCCCACCGGTCGACCCGGGCCTGGCCGACCAGTTTGATCACTGCGTTGACCGCGGTGATCAGGCAGATGAGCACCGGCAAAATTCCCCCGGCCAAGTTGAGGAACACTTGGCCCCCTTCCTGAAACAGGCCGATGAACCACTCGGCCGCCCCCGCGAGGAAATCCATGCGTTTGCCCTCCTCTCCACATTGCACTTGCCGGATCACACGCCACTGGCCAGGCTCTTCGCTTCCTCCCCCCGGCCTTTCACCATCTCATCGAAGATGCGTTCCAACGCCGTTCGGGTCGCCTCTCTGAGAGCCGCACCTCCTTCCCACGGGCCGTTATCGAGACGCTGGGCCATCTCCGCCACATTCCAATCCCTCACGGCGGGGTAATCCTGCAGACGGGCGAACACGCTGAATCCCGCCAGTCGATGGCCTTCCACGATGCGCCCGGCCGGGTCCGCCACCAGAATGACCATCGCCCCGGGCTTGCCCGGGCGGCGGAACGTGCCGACACCCATGTAGCCCGCCCGGTACCTGCGCTGGATGTCCGCCACCGCCTGCCGAACATGGCGGATTTGCCGGTAGGCCAGCACGGACTGGACTCCCCACGCGAGGCCCAAGACGAGGATGACCCATTGCCACGCCACGAGCCGTCTCCCCCGTTTCCCCGGCAGGTTCTCGCGCTGCGGCTCACTGGAAGAGCCTGGACAGCTGCAGGAGCACCCACGTCAACGGGTTGGCGCCGTCGCCGATGCTTGAGATTTCCGCGGCGCCCGCCGGGATATCGAACTGCGCTGCGATGGCCGCCGCTGTATGCAGCGACGCGACGCTGGTGGACATCAAAAGCCCGACCGTAATGGCCACCATCCCGATGAGCACCGACCGGAACACGTTGCCCCGAACAATCGGCGCGATCATGCAGACGACAAACGGAATCGTCGCCAGGTCCCCGAAGGGCAACAGCCTGTTGCCGGGGACGATGACCGCAAGGAGCAGCGTAACGGGAACGAGGATGAGGGCTGTGGCGATCGAGGCCGGATGCCCGACCGCGACGGCCGAGTCGAGGCCGATGTAAAATTCGCGTCCTTGAAACCGCCGCCGCAAATACTCTCGGGCCGCCTCGCTGACGGGCATCAAACCTTCCATCAAGAGGCGGACCATGCGGGGCATGAGCAGCATGACGGCCGCCATGCTGACCCCGAGCTGAAGCGTCTCCTGCACGCTGTAACCGGCCAAAAGCCCCAGCGCGATGCCGAGGAGCAGGCCGAGCATCATCGGATCGCCGAACACCCCGAGCCGCTGTTGAATCTTGGCCGTGTCCAGATCGATATCGCGCACGACCGGGATGCGGTCGATGAGCGCGTTCAGCGGGATAGCGATGGGCACGTACGCCGCCGAGAGCCCGTGCGGCAACGAGATGCCGGGTACACCGTAAAACTCCTGGATCGGCTTGGCAGTCCAGTCCGCCAGCTTCAGTATGATGGCGGCATTGACCGCCGCGGCCGCCACTCCCAGCCACAGCTTTCCTGTGGCTTCGGTGACCAGCGCGCCGGTAAACGCGAAGTGCCAGAAGTTCCACAAGTCGATGTTCAGCGTCTGGGTGGTGCGGGTAAGGAGCATCACCAGGTTGACCAGCAACCCGACGGGGATGACGACGGCCCCCACTTGGGAGGCGAACGCGATGGCCGCCGCCGCCGGCCATCCGACGTCCAGCACATTGAGCTGGATGCCGAACCGTTCAACCATGGCCTGGGCCGCAGGCCCCAAGCTGCCCGTCAGCAAGCCGATGACCAATCCGATCCCGACGAACCCGACCCCAATGGTCACCCCTGCCCTGAACGCCCGGCCCGCTTTCAGACCGAACGCGATTCCCATGACGAAGATGATAAGCGGCAGCATGACCGACGCACCCAGGTCGAGAATGAACTGGATGACCGGCATACCCGCACCTCCTCCCGTCAGTCTTTCAGCGCCTCAATGATCCGGCGGGAAAGCTCTTCCTCCCCTACCCCCGTCAAGAACCCGATCGCGTTGATGACGGGTACGGACACCGGGGTCGCGATGGTCGTCGTGGCCACGACGAGGCTCGCCCCGGGCGCGTGCGTCGCCACTTCTGTCGCCTTGCACTGGATGATGTCCACGTCGATGCCCTCGCGCCGGCAAGCTTCGGCCACCTTTTCGGCCACCACCGTCGACGTGGCAATCCCCGTTCCGCATGCGACCACGACCCGCTTGCGGTTCACATCCCCACCTCCCTTCCAACCGGGCAGCGACCGTTACCCTCGCCCTAGTCCGTCTAATTACTCGAATTTTCCGAATACATTCCTGAGCACAGCGAGCGCCGCGTCCTTATCCCGGGCACGTTTGAGCATGTTGAGCCGCTCGTCGTCTTGGATGAATTGGATAAGGCGGCGCAACGCGTCCAGCTGTCCTTCG
Organism: Bacillota bacterium; assembly: GCA_017656145.1. GTDB lineage: Bacteria > Bacillota > Limnochordia > Limnochordales > ZCTH02-B6 > JACDOI01. The sequence goes on from JACDOI010000015.1 coordinate 32,817, forward strand.
GAATCCCGGATCGCCAGCATGAACACCAGCTGCACCGGCACGGCGGCCTCAGGATTGCCCATTTCCCCGAAGAAGACCGGCCGGGTCAGCTTGGCGAAACCGATAGCCGGCACGAGCACGAATTCGGGGTCCGCATGGGGGATGGCGACACCTGCTCCCCGGGCCGGTAACCCCGTAGGCGACACCCGCTCCCGCTCCCGCACGGCCGCCCCGTACCCGGGCCTCACAAACCCCCGTTCCGCCATGCCCTCGGCCAAGCGGTTGATGACCGCATCAGCCGAATCCGCCTCCAGCTCCAGTTCCAGCACGGCCAGACGCAATCGGGCACCCCCGGACAGATACATTTGACTTTTTGGATCATCATATGTTCGCTGGCACACAATCTTCTACATCTTATCCCCACGTCCTTCCCACGATGGGATTTTTTCCACGGCGACGTTAAGGCCCGTTTTCTCCAAACACTATATAAACGGCGCGCGAACAGGGCCGGCGCTGCCGGCGGGCGGCGGCGAGCGGGAAAGCGGGGTTGGGGAGTTGTGCGGTCAGTCGCTGGCCAAAACCCGCAGGGCGGTCCGCTCGTCGGTGACGAGCACGTCGACGTAGCCGCCCCGCAAAGCGCCCCGGATGGCATCGGCCTTTCGCTCGGAGCCGGCCACGGCGATGACTTGCGGGATGCGCCGGAGGGTTTCCAGCGGCATGGCGATGGCCCGTCCCGACAGCGAGGAGACGACGGGGCGCCCGTCCCGGTCGTAGTGCCGCCCCAGGATGTCGCCGACGGCGCCCAGCCGTACCGCTTCCGCCAGCTCCTCCGCGCTGAGAGCTCCCCAGCGGATGAGAGAGCATTGCGAGCTCACGTCGCCGATGCCGACCAGCGCCTTGGTGGCCGCCGCGCCGGCTTTTAGGGTCTGGGCGATGCCGTTATCGGACAACAGGGCGTCCCGGATGCCCGGCGTATCCACGAACGCCGGCGTATGAAGCATCCGGGTGTCCCCGTGCAACTTTTCCGCGACAATGCGGGCGATATCCAGGGGCGTAACGAGGCCGCCCGCGTTCAACCCACCCATGAGCTGGACGACCGTGACATTGCGCACATCCTTGGGGCGCAGGTGACGGGCCACCTCCCGCAGCGTCACGCCCCAAGCGGTGCCGATGACGTCCCCCTCGGTCACGGTCCGCTCAAGGTACATGGCGCCGAACTGGCCCAGCGCCTCCAAGTTCTGTTCCTCGGTAGCGCCGGACGGTGCGACGACGGCCTCCTTGAGCCCAAATCTGGCCTTCAGGGCTTCCTCCAGCTCCATCCGTCGAAGGGAGGGGTGGTCGATGCGGATCTGCACAATGCCCTCGTTCCGGGCCCGGGCCAGCAGGCGCAGCACTTTTATCCGCGACATCCCGAGCCGGTCGCCGATCTCTTGCTGGGTCATCCCCTGGCGGTAATACATCCACGCCACCCGGGCCATGAGGGCCCGGTCCTGTTCGGAAGCGCCGCCTGCTTGAGTCATGGCCGCTGAAACTCCTCCAGTACTGCCAAGGATGCCTGCACGCCGTCTTCCCGGCCGGCCACCTCAAGCACCAAGCCTCCCCGGTAGCCGCCGTCGGCCAAGGCTTGGAACCATCCTCGCCCACCTCCGCCGGGAGTCTTTCGACGACCGTCAGCCTCTTTGGGTGAGAATATCCTGGAAACTCTTGATGTGTTCGGCCTGAACGGGCTGATCGGTTTCGACGTAGATCCGGTGCAGGTTGCCGAGCATGCGGACGAGGATGGCCCGAGTTTTGACGGGCTTGAGGAAATGCTCGCGGAAGGGGTATCCCATCGCCCGCACGTGGCGGACGCAGTCTTCCCGGGATAGCAGCCTCCCCCGGTGGAACGGATCGATCCACACCACTTCCTCCGGGTGGTTGTAGCGCACGAGGAAATGGCCCGGCAACCCCACGCCCTCCAGGGGCAGGCCCAAGCGGCGGCCGACCAAAAGGTAGATGACCGAGAGGGTGATGGGAATGCCCCGCCGGCGGTCGATGACCCGGTTGAGGCAGCTGTTGTCGGGGTCGTAGTAGCGCACGTCGTCACCCTGAAGGCCCAGCTTGTCGAAGAGCTGCACGTTGAGCAATCCGATGGTGTGGTACATGCCCAACTCGGGCCTCAGGCGGTCGGCCACCGCCGCGGCCGCGTCGTTCAGCCACTTCCGGTACGGCGCCATGTCCACCTCGGGGTAGCGGTAGCGGGCCACGAGAAACGCCCCGGCCTCCAGGTCCATGGCGCTGTCGGGCTGGCTGGCCAGCTCGCCCCAGCTCCGGCTGAGCTCCTTAAGCCGCAGCTCTTCCAGCAAAAGGCGCGCCCTGCCCCGGATGAGCGGATCCGGATCCTTGACGGCCCGCCCGAGGTGCGGGAGGACGTCCTCCACTGAGGCTTCCTTTAGCTTCTTCCGGGCCAAGGCGGACGTTCGGGGATCGATGTCCCCCAAAAGCCGCACGAGGGCCTGGATGTCTTCCCCCCTCAGCCGCCGCATGGCACTCCCCCGCTTTACGCCAGTCCCTCGGGTCCTTTGCCGTCCCGCTCCAACAGCCGCGCCAACGGTATCCCTGTCAAACGGGCGAACTCGCGCGCCAAACGCCGGACCATCGGGGACAGGCGGAAATCGACGGTGATCACCCGCATCCGGATCGCCTCACAATCCCCGGCTCTGTTACGTCATTATGTTCTACAATGCCCCGGGCAGACCTCCCCTCTCGCGCGGCGCAGGGCGTTTGGCTCCCGAGCGAGAAATATCGCAAAGCAAGGGCGGTGAACCGGTGAAGCGGGTGGTCGCGTACCACGACGCCTGCCATCTCGCCCACGCCCAAGGCGTGCGCCAAAAACCGCGGCGGCTGTTGGCCCGCATTCACGGCTGGAGCTGGTCGAGCTTCCGGAGGCGGACCTGTGCTGCGGCAGCGCCGGCGTGTACAACCTTTTGCGACCGGACATGGCCTGCCGGCTGCTTGACCGAGGTTAAGGCCATCGTTGACGTTCGCCATCCCGTGGAGCTTTTGGCGGAAAGCTACGGCTTGGATCATGCGGCGAGATGAGGTGGGGTCGGGTGTCGGTTTTTGAGTTGTTCTGGCTGTTTTTGGTTCTGAGCTGGATCGTTCCCGTCTGGCAGCGATGGCAGCTCATTCAAGCCCGGAGGGCTATCATCCGCCGGCTCCAGCGGGAGCGGGGCTCGCGGATCATCACCCTCATTCACCGTCAAGAATCGATGAGCGTGCTCGGACTGCTCTCCCGGCGGTTCATCGACATCGAGGACTCCGAACAAGTCCTGCGAGCCATCCGAAACACGCCGAAGGACGTGCCTATCGACGTCATCCTGCACACCCCCGGGGGACTGGTGCTGGCTTCCGAGCAGATCGCCCGCGCGCTCAAGAAGCACCCAGCCCGGACCGCGGTGTTCATACCGCACTATGCCATGTCAGGCGGGACGATGATCGCCCTGGCCGCGGACGAGCTGTGGATGGACGAACACGCCGTCGTCGGGCCCATCGATCCGCAGCTGGGTTCCTATCCCGCAGCCTCGATCCTCAAGGTGGTAGAGGAAAAGAACAAGGACAAAATCGACGATCGAACGCTCATCATGGCCGATATGGCCCGCAAGGCCATGCGACAAGTTGAAGAAACCGTCTACGACTTGGTTCGGGACAAGTTCCCGGAGGAGAAAGCGCGGGAGATCGCCCGCACCCTGACGGAGGGCCGCTGGACCCACGATTACCCGATCAGTTGCGAGCAGCTTAACGAGCTTGGGGTTCCCGTCAAGTGCGATCTCCCGCCGTCCATCTACCAATTGATGGAATTGTATCCCCAGCCCCCCGGACGCCGGCCGTCGGTCACCTATTCGCCGCTGCCCATCCGGGAGGCCGGGCGGGAATGAGTGGAATCAGGACAATTGTCTAGCGGAGGCCGGACCATCGCGAAGGGCCTCTACAGCATGGGAATGCGAATCCCCTTTTCCCGGGCCGTGCGAACGGCCCGCTCATAGCCGGCGTCGGCATGGCGCACAACGCCCATTCCGGGATCCGTCGCGAGCACCCGAGAAAGCCTCCGGGCTGCGTCGTCGGTCCCGTCGGCCACCACCACCATCCCTGCGTGAATGGAGTACCCGATGCCGACGCCGCCGCCGTGGTGCACCGACACCCAAGTGGCCCCGGCGGCTGTGTTGAGCAATGCGTTGAGTATAGGCCAGTCCGCGATGGCATCGCTGCCGTCCCGCATCCCCTCGGTCTCTCGGTACGGCGAGGCCACCGAACCCGCGTCCAAATGATCCCGGCCGATGACGACCGGGGCGCGGACCTCGCCCCGCCGCACTAGATCGTTGATAATCAAGCCGAGCTTGGCCCGGTCCCCATAGCCCAGCCAGCAAATGCGGGCCGGCAATCCTTGGAACTTGACCTTTTCCCCTGCCATTCGAATCCAGCGATGCAGCCGCTGGTCATCCGGAAAGGCTTCCAGGACTGCCCGGTCGATGCGGAAAATGTCCTCGGGATCGCCTGACAAAGCGGCCCAGCGGAACGGCCCTTTGCCCTCACAGAACAGGGGCCGGATGAACGCGGGGACAAACCCCGGGAAGTCGAACGCCCGCTCAAGCCCGGCCTCTCGAGCCTGATGTCTGATGTTGTTGCCGTAGTCGAAGGCGACCGCGCCCCGGGCTTGCATGTCCAGCATCGCTTGCACATGTACCCGCATGGACTCCATGGCCCGCTTGACGTAGCCCGCGGGGTCGGTCCGGCGCAACTCTTCCGCCTCGGCCAGGCTCAACCCGGCCGGCACGTAGCCGTTCAGCGGGTCGTGGGCCGAGGTTTGATCGGTCACCACATCGGGGATGCGGCCCCGGCGCACGAGCTCGGGATACACCTCAGCCGCATTGCCGACCAGCCCCACCGACAGGGGACGGCGCGCCGCCCGGGCCTCGTCGACCCAGGCCAAGGCTTCCTCCAGATCGGCGGTCATGCGGTCGCAATAGCCCGTATCGATCCGGCGTTGGATGCGGTTCGGGTCCACCTCAACAACCAGCACGACGCCCTCGTTCATGGTGACCGCCAGCGGCTGGGCTCCGCCCATGCCGCCGCAGCCCGCGGTCAGCACGAATCGGCCCCGCAACGTCCCACCGAAGTGCTGCGCGGCGCACTCGGCGAACGTCTCGTACGTCCCTTGCAGGATACCTTGGGTACCGATGTAGATCCAGCTTCCCGCGGTCATCTGCCCGTACATGGTGAGGCCCATGGCCTCAAGCTCCCAGAATTTTTCCCAGGTGGCCCAGGCCGGCACGAGCAACGCGTTCGCCAAGAGCACCCGCGGTGCGTCAGGATGCGTTCGGAACACGCCGACGGGCTTGCCCGACTGGATCAAAAGGGTTTCGTCGCCTTCCAGCTCCCGCAGGGCGGCGACGATCCGGTCGAAGCACTCCCAGTTGCGGGCCGCCTTGCCGCTGCCGCCGTAGACGACGAGCTCCTCCGGGCGCTCGGCCACCTCCGGATCCAGGTTGTTCATCAACATGCGCAAGGCGGCCTCTTGCGGCCAGCCCTTGCAGCTGAGGACGGTGCCGCGCGGGGCCCGGACGACCCGGGCTGTTTCTTTTGCCAATGTGGAAACCCCCTTTCCCGTAGTGCAGGCCTTCAAGTACTCTGGCTCACCCCTCAACCCCCGGCCCGGCGCTCCAGAACAACCTGGCCGTCGATGATCACCGTCTCCACCAAATTGATCCCCGGCTTATACGGGATGAACTGGTGGCTCGGCGCCCCAAGCACCACCACGTCTGCCCGCTTGCCCTCCTCCAGGCTCCCCACTTCGCGGGCGCGCCCGATGGCGTGGGCCGCATTGATGGTGGCGGCCGCAACGGCCTCAGCCGGCAGCATCCGCAGGCACAAGCACGCCAGAGCCACCACCAGCTGCATCGACTCGGTGGGGGACGAGCCCGGATTGCAATCGGTGGCCAGCGCGACCGGCACCTCGGCCTCGATCATGGCCCGGGCGGGCGCGTACTGCCGGCCCATGAGGAACAACGTCGTGGCCGGCAGCAAAACCGCCACAACCCCTGCGGCCGCCAGCCGGCGGATTCCTTCTTCGGAGACGTGCACGAGATGATCCGCGGAAATGGCCCCGACGTCCGCGGCCAGTTCAGCCCCGCCCAAGGATACGATCTCGTCGGCGTGCACTTTCGGGCGCATGCCCAAAGCCGCGCCGGCCTCCAAAATGCGCCGGGACTGGGCGACGGTGAACACCCCCTCCTCGCAGAAGACGTCGCAAAATGCCGCGATGCCCTGGCGGGCCACCGCCGGGAGCATCTCGTGGACGACCAGATCGACGAACGCACCGGCGTTTCCCCGGTATTCGGGCGGCACCGCGTGGGCGCCCATGAACGTCGGCACCAGCCGCACGGGGTGGTCTTTGGCCAGCTCCTGAACGGCTTCCAGCATGCGCAGCTCGCTCTCGGTCGAAAGGCCGTATCCGCTTTTGGCCTCAACGGTCGTCGTACCGTGGGCCAGCATCGTGTCCAACCGGCGCCGGGCCTGGGCGACCAGCTCCGCCAGGCTGGCCCGGCGGGTGGCCTGGACCGTATGGAGGATGCCGCCCCCTTGCGCCAGGATGTCGAGATACGAGCGGCCTTCCAGCCGCATGGACAACTCAAACTCGCGGCTGCCGGCGTGGACCAGGTGAGTGTGGGGATCGACAAAGCCCGGCATGACCGTCTTGCCGGAGGCGTCGATGACGACGGTCTTGTCGCCCACCCGCACCCGCTCGTTCACCGCGGGCGTTGGCCCGACGGCGACGATGCGCCCGCCGGCCGCGGCCACCGCACCGTCGGGGATGATTCCGATATCCCGGAGTTCCGCTCCCCGCTTGGGACGATAGCTGGCCCCGGCTACGGTGACCAGTTCCGACGCACTGTGGATCAAGAGCTCGACCTCGGTCTTATGCCCTCGGCCGGCCATCGTGGAACCCTCCCGACCCTCCGCCCAGGTAGGCCGCCTGAACTCGGGGATCGCTTTGCAGCTGGGCAGCGGTGCCCGCGAGCACAATGCGCCCAAGCTCCAGCACATAGCCGCGATCGGCGACCGCCAGCGCCTGCCGGGCGTTTTGCTCGACCAAAAGAATCGTCATCCCCTGCTCGTGCAAGCTCTTCACGATGTCGAAAGCCCGTTGCACCATGATGGGCATCAATCCCATGGACACCTCGTCGATTAACAGCAGGCGGGGACGATTCATCAGCGCGCGGCCGATGGCCAGCATCTGCTGCTCGCCGCCGCTCAAGGTTCCCGCCCGCTGGCGACGCCGTTCCGCAAGGCGCGGGAACAGCGCGTACACCTCGTCGATGCCCGCCTGTACCTCGCGGGGGTTCCGCACGGGATACGCGCCCATCCGCAAGTTCTGCTCAACGGTCAGACCCGGAAACACCCGCCGGCCTTCCGGGACATACCCGATGCCGGCGGCCGCCCGGGCCCACGGCGGTACCCGCATCAGAGATTGGCCGTTCCAGCGGATGTCGCCCGCGTCCGGAGTAACGAGGCCCAGGATCGATTTCATCATGGTCGTCTTGCCGGCGCCGTTGGCGCCGATGACGGCTACCAGCTCGCCCCGCTGCACTGTCAGGCTGACGCCGTGCAGCACGCGAACTTCGCCGTAGGCAACGTGCAGATCTCTGACTTCAAGCACCGGCGACTTCCTTTCCCAAGTACGCCTCGATGACGTCGGGATGACGGGCGATATCACCGGGCGTTCCCGCGGCGATTTGTACGCCGTAGTTCAACACCTCGATCCGGTCGCACAAGTTCATGACCATTTGCATGTTGTGCTCGATCAGCAGCACAGTGGTACCCTTGTCCCGCAGCTTCCGGATCAAGGCCATAAGCTGTTGCCCCTCTTCGTGGCTGATACCCGCGGCCGGCTCATCGAGCATGAGCAGGCGCGGTTCCAGCGCCAAGGCCCGGGCGATTTCCAAGCGGCGCTGCAAACCGAGCGAGAGGTGCCTCGCTTCGGTCTGGGCGTGCTCGGCTAAGCCTACCAGTTCCAGTAGTGCTCGGGCCCGCTCGCGGTGCTGAGGGGTAAACGCCCGGCCCCACATGGCGCGCCAGCCCCCGTGAAAGCGCGCGCCATACGCGGACAGCACGTTGGCCTCCAGCGAGAGCTGCTGGAAAGGGCGGGACGCTTGGAACGTACGGCCGATTCCCAACCGGGCGATGCGGTTGGGCCGCAATCCGTGGATGGGCCGGCCCGCGAACCAGATTTCGCCGGACGAGGGCCGGTACACGCCGCAGATGGTGTTAAACAGCGTCGACTTGCCCGCCCCGTTGGGCCCGATGATCCCGACGATCTCTCCCGCCTCGACGCGAAGATTGACGTCTTTGACCGCCTGCAGGCCGCCGAACTGCTTGCACAGTCCCCGGGTTTCCAGCAACGGCAATGGGTCGGCACCTCCCTCTCAAGAGGCGGAAAGCGGGCGCCGACGGTGAGCGATCAAACGCTGCCAGCGCCGCACCAGAACGCTATCCCGGCCGAGCAATCCCGTCGGCTGGACGCGCATCATCAGCACGAGCAAGCCCCCGTACACGAGCAATCGATAATCCATGACAAAGCGGAAAATCTCGGGGGCGAGACTGAGGATCACAGCTCCGGCCACCGGCCCGCGGATGGTACCCAACCCGCCGACTACCGCCATGCACAAGATCGTAATGGACAGCGGAAACGTGAAATCGCCCGGCGAAATGAACGTCATGAAGCTGGCGTAGATTCCTCCGGCAAGCCCCGCCAGAGCCGTCCCTAAAGTGAAGGCGATCACCTTAAACCGCCGAGTGTCGATGCCCGCCGCTTCCGCAGCCGCCTCGTCCTCCCGCAACGATTCCAGCGCCAGTCCGAACCACGATCCTTCTATACGCCGGGACACCCAAACGACCAGCAGGACCGCGGCCGCCACCAGCGCCAAAAACCCCGTACGCCCGAACGCAACGCCGAAAAGCGACGGCGCCGGGATGCCCCCGATGCCGAACGCCTGGCCGAAGAAGGGGTGATAAAGGAAGATCGATACGACCACAAAATTGATTCCAATGGTGGTGATGGCCAGAAAGTCTTCGCGCACCCGCAATGAGATGAGGCCGAGAATGGATCCGACGGCGCCGGATGCGACGGCGGCCGCCAGCAGGGCCAGCCAGAAGGACATCCCGAACTGCGTGGTCAAAATGGCCAGGGTGTACGCGCCGATGCCGAAAAAGGCTGCATGGCCCAAGTTGGGCTGCCCGGCAAATCCGGTGATGATGTTCAAGCTGAGGGCCAAGATGATGTAGATTCCTGTTACGATGCCGACGGTCACATAGTACGCCGGAATGGCCATCTCAGGCATCGCTCCTCCCGAACAGCCCTTCAGGCCGCAACAGCAAGATGGCGATGAGCGCGACGAACGCGATCGCATCTCGGGGCAGCACGAACCCGGCGAATCCCACCAGCAACGTCTCCACCAGCCCGAGGAGGAAGGCTGCCACCACGGTTCCGGGAACGCTGCCAAGCCCCCCCAGTACGACGACGGCCAGCATCTTGTACGCAGGCATCTCCCCCATAGCCGGGTAGACCGAATTGTAATGCATGCCCACCAAAATGCCCGCAATGGCCGCGATGGACGAGCCGAAGAGGAAATTGAACGCCACGACTCGCGGCACGTTCACGCCCATGGCCACCGCGGTTTCCGCATCTTGGGAGACGGCGGTCCACGCCAGGCCTAGCCTGGTCCGGCCGACCACATACCACGTCAGCGCCAGGAGCACCGCCGTCACCGCGAGGATGAACACCTGACGGCCCGGGATGACGGCGTCGCCAAGCTCGAGCAGGCCGAACGGAACAGACGCCGGGAACGACATGGCATACGGACCGAACAACAGCCGCAAGAAGTCCTGGGAGAAAATGAACAAGCCGATGCTGGCGATCAACGGCACGATCCTGGGCTGGTCGAGCAAAGGCCCGTACACGAAGCGGTGAATCATCACCCCGAATAGGCCGCAAAAAACGGCTGCCGCTGCCAAGCCCAGCCAGAGGTTGTCCGTCCGCTGAAAGGTTATCAGGCCCACGTAGGCGCCCGTCGCGTACACGGCCGCATGAGCCACATGCAAGATCCGTAGCACGCCGTAAACCAGGGTCAAGCCCATGGCGATGAGGGCATAGACGCCTCCGATCACGATTCCCGAAACGAATTGCTGCGCCAGCATGCCCGGCTCTCCTCCCCGGAGCCGGGGGGGGGGCGCCCCGGGGCGGGGGGGCCCGCCCGCCCCCACATTACTGCGGTGGCGTGATCAAATCGATGTCGTCGATGACGGCCAAGAACCGGTACCGGCCGTCCCGGAACTGCTGGACCTGCACGGACTTGAGCACCTCGCCGACCTCGGTGTACCCGGCGATGAGCCCGGTGACCCCTTCGAAGTTCCGCGTTTCCGCAATGGCATCCCGAATGGCCCGAGGATCCGTACCTGCCTTGTCGATGGCCATTGCCAAAATAATGAAGGCGTCGTACGTGCTGGCGGCCACCATGTCGGGTTCGTGGCCGAAACGGGCCCGGTACAACTCCATGAAACGGCGGGCAATCGGCCGCTCGTCGTCGCGGTTCAAGTTGGTGGTAATGACGACGCCCTCTGCTGCATCCCCGGCGATTTCAGGAAACTGGAACGAGTCGGCCCCTTCCGTGCCGAGAATCTGGGCGGTGATGCCCAACTCTCGGGCCTGCTTTACGGTCAGGGCAGCCTCCATGAAGTATCCCGTGGTGTAGATCAAGTCGGGATTCATGCCCCGGATCCTGGCCAGGATCGGCGTAAACTCCTTCTCACCGAAAGGAAACAGCTCTTCGTGCACCGTGGCGCCCAGCGATTCGGCATGCTCCCGGAACGCCTTCCCCAGCGAGCGGCCGAAGTCGTTGTCCATGACCAGCGAAACGATGTTGCGGGCATTCAGCAGCTTGACCGCAACCTCGGCTCCGGCCTTGCCCTGCACAGGGCCGATGAAGCTTTGCTGGAAGATGTAGTCTCCCGCCAAGGTGATGTCCGGATGGACGCCGTAGGCGGAAATCATGGGAATGCCGGCCCGCTGGAAGATGGGGGCCACAGCCCGCGTCGGGCCGCTGTACGAACCGCTGACCACCGCGACGACCCGGTCCTGCTCGATCAACTTGTTGGCGATGGCCACAGCTTCCCTCGGGTCAAACCGGTCGTCGTAGGCCACCAGCTCGACAGGCTTGCCCGCTGCACCCCCGCGGGCGTTGATCTCGTCTACGGCCAGCTGAGCCGCCTGCATGACGCTTTTCCCGTCGGCGGCAGCCGGACCGGTGAGCGGGGCAAAAAATCCGATTTTGATCGTCTCCGCGGCCAAGGCCGGCCCCGCGGCCGCCGTCACGCTGATCAGAATCGCCAAAACCAGAAGCAATCCCCGGCTCACATTCCGCTCCTCCTTTGCAATCTGGGTGATCTTCATCTTCTGGCAACTTTGCCGCGCAACTGTCAAAGCGATCGCCGGCCGCTGCCTCCCCCCTTCCTGGCGATGATACCCGCCGGCCTAAACGACAGCCTCCCGCCAGCGAGCGGTGACCTGCTCCACCAGGCGACGGATGCGCGCCAGCGGAAAAGTCAATAGTTCGCCGTCGGCCCAAACGAGCCGGCCCCCGACCATTACCCGGCGGATGGCGGTGGGAGACATGGAGTACACGATGTTCTTTAACAGATTGTGGTGGGGGTAAAGGGATATGTCAGCCAGGTCCAGCGCGACGAGATCGGCCCTGTATCCCGGTGCAATGCGGCCGACCGGAAGGCCCAGCACTTCGCCGCCGCCTGCGGTGCCCAAGTGAAACACGGTTTCCGCGGTCATGGCCGCACCGTCGAGCCGCGCGACTTTCTGCAGCAGGCTGCACGTCCGCATTTCGTCGAAAATGGACGTGCGGTTGTTGGAGCAGCCGCCGTCGGTTCCCAGGGCCACCCGCAGGCCGGCCTGAAGCATTTCGGGAAGCCGGGTGATCCCATCGCCCAGAAACATGTTGCTGGCCGGGTTGTAGACGAGGGCAGCTCCGGCCGCGCCCATGCGGCCGATGTCCTCATCGTCCAGCCACACGCCGTGCACCACCACAAGGCGCGGGCCCAGCACCCCCAGGCTCTCAAGCCACGCCATGGGCGACAGCCCGTACCGTTGCTTGATCTGCTCCACCTCGTAGCGCCCTTCGGCCACATGCATGTGGAAGTACGTATCCGTTTCCTCGGCCAGGCGCCAGCCGGCCCGGATCATCTCCGGGCTCGCGGCGTGGGGAGAGTGGGGAGCCGGGTACACCCGGACCCACGGGTCCGAGCGATACTTGTCGATCAAATCCCGGCACCGCCGGCTGGCCTGCTCCACCGTCTCGACGAACGACGCCGGCGCCCCTGACCAATCGTACATGGTCCGGGTCAGCACCAGCCGAATGCCCACGTCCCGGGCGGCGCGGATGACGGCCTCGGCGTTGTCGTTGCCGCCGTCATGGACGTAGAAAAAGTCGTTGACGGTCGTGACGCCGTAGCCCAGCATCTCGCCGAAGGCCAGCAAGGCGCCGGCGTATACACCTTCCGGTCCCAGGCGGGGCGCAAACCGGTACAGCGCCTGGTCGCGCCAGGAAAAGAACGGTTCATCGTCCGCGATGCCCCTCAGCAGCGACTGGAACGAATGATTGTGCGCGTTGACGGTCCCGGGCACCAGGGCCACCCGGCCCCAGTCCTCCACCGGCCCACTCCCAGGGGCGGTGCCGCCCTGTTCTCTGGGACGTTCGGCGGCCGGTCCGACCCAAGTGATGGTGTCGCCTTGAATCACCACGGCGTAACCGTCCCGAAATGCGCCATCCACCCAAATCTTGTCTGCTTTGATAATCTTCATGGCCGCGCCTCCCTGCCCCGCCGATTCACGGTAAAGCGGCGTCCAGCTCCATTACCGCCGCCAGCATGACCTGGGCGGCCTGTTCGATGGCTTTCGGATCAGACCATTCTTCCGGCGTGTGGCTTTTGCCGTCGCGGCTGGCCACAAACAACATCCCGGTCGGGGCGATGGCCGCGATGTGGCCCGCGTCGTGGCCGGCCATCGAGTGCAGCCGCAGATAAGGAACCTCAAGAGCGTCGCAGGCGCGGGCTAACGTTTCCACAATGACGGTGTTCATCGGCACCGGCCGGAATGCGGTCACCGTCTCCACCAGGCCCTCCAAGCCCCGCCGGGCCGCCACCTCTTTGACCCGGCCCTCGAATGCTTCGGCCAGGCGGTCGAGCGCCGCCGGGTCCGCGTGGCGAAACTCGACCGCCAGCGACACTTGTCCCGGAACGATGTTCGGCGCATTGGGGATCACTTCGATGCGGCCCACTGTGCCTACGGCCGGATCGCCCGCCGATCGGGCCAGCTCCTCGACGGCCAGCGTCAGCTCGGCGGCGCCGGCCAGAGCGTCTTTGCGATCAGCCATGCGGGTCGTGCCGGAGTGGTTGGCCTCGCCCGAAAGCCGGCACGAAAGCCGCCGGATGCCGGCAATGTGCGTGACGACCCCCACAGGTACGCCGGCCGCCTCCAGTCGGCGCCCCTGCTCAATGTGGAGCTCGAGAAAGGCGGCGATGGTGCCCTCGGGGCGCCGCGCCTGTTCGATCCTGTCCGGGTCACCCCCAACCCGCCGCAACCCCTCAGCGATGGTTTGCCCGCCAGGGTTGCGGGCGGCCAGCTCGGGCAAAGCCAGGCGGCCGGCTACCGCCCGGCTGCCGATGGTGGAGCGGCCGAAGGCATTGGGCTCTTCGGCCGTAAAGTTCACCAGCTCCAATGGGTGGCGGGTGGTGATGCCGGCCTCGATCAGGCACCGGACGACTTCCGTCGCGACGATGACCCCGAGGGCCCCGTCGAACCGGCCACCTCGGGGCACCGTATCGAGGTGCGAACCGAGAAGAATCACCGGCCTCGCTTCCGTTCCCTCCCGCCGGGCAAACATGTTCGCGGCCGGATCGGTCCGCACCACCAGGCCCATCTGCTCCCACCAACGCCGTAACTCTTCGCGGCCGGCCCAATCTTCCTCGGAGAAACACAGCCGTTCCACGCCGCCATCGGGTGTGGCGCCGATGCGGGCGAATCGGTCTAAGGCTTCCTGTATCCGGGCGCTGTTCACACGGGGCATCGTGAAATGCATCAGGGCAACTCCCTTGCGGACGAAAGATCATTGGACAAAAACACGCCGTGACGGGCTGCCATCTCTTCGAACCGGGCCAGCCGGTGCCGGGTGCGCTCTGGATGCCGTTTGGCCACCTCCTGCACCAGGGCGTTGGTCAGCGCGATGGGGGCGCAGTACGAGTCGAACAGGCTGCCGAACGCCACAGGAGCCGCCAACACCCAGCGCGCCTGCGCGACCAAGGGCGAGAGGGGGTTGTCCGTGATCAAGACAACCGGAAACCCTTGATCCGCGGCGAACCGCTGGAACGCCTGCGTTTCCCGGGGGTAGCGGGGGAAGGCATGGACCAGCACCGCGGTATTTTCGGGTTCCAGGGGCAGCAACGCTTCCAGGGCCGTGCTGTCCCCATGGGTTAGGGCCCGCACGCGGGGATGCACCTTCGCCAAGAAGAAGGCCGTGTACTCGGCCAGTGCGGCCGACGCCCGAAACCCGGCCACCACCACGGTGTCCGCCTCCGCCAAGTTCGCGGCCACCTGCTGGAACACCGGCGACGCCAAGGTTTCTGTCAACCGGTCCAGGTTGCGGATTTCCTCCCGGAGCAGGTCGCCGTACGGGATGCCGTCGCTGTGGCGCTCGACCAGCGCCTGCATCCGGTCGGGCCCGGTCATCTCATGGCGCACCAGCTGCTGGAGGCTGCGTTGGAACTCGGGAAACCCGCGGAATCCGAGATACGCGGCGAACCGGGTGACCGACGGTTGGCTGACCCCCGCGACCTCGGCCAGTTCCTGGGCCGTCATGAAACAAGCCCGCCGGTAATCCGAAAGAATGAACGCCGCGATCTTGCGGAACGTCTCGGAAAATCCATGGCTTTTGCCCTGCAGCAACGCCACAAGATCGTCCCGGTTTTTCAGTACCGTCCCCACCGGCCACCGCTCCCGCCCGGCAGAATGGATTCTTTCATTCATGGATATTGAGCACGGATGTATTCATTCACCCCAAATTGCGCGTCTCCTTCCGACCAAGGAAACAATTTCCCGGTTTGTAAACATGGATGCGTCCGGAGGCGGAGGCGACTGCGCCAATGTCTTGTCGCAGTGCTTGTTCGCCGGAGGCTGGCCCACGGATTATCGAGAGAGCTCGGTCAAGGGGGAGTGGTGGTACCGGCGCATCGGGCCCCGCCTGCCCTAGTTCTCGCCCAAAACGGGGAGGTCTCCTCCCGCCTCAAAGCGAAAAGAGCCTTCATTGCTCCCGGGTTTGCGTCCGGGGGACGTGCTTCCCGAAACTGACCGCAAGACTACCGGCCGGTCCCGGTGCGGCCCGTCGAGGAGGAACCTGGTGTGCCGTTGCGCTATTTGACCGCCGGTGAGTCCCACGGACCGGCCATTGCCGCCATCTTGGAAGGCATGCCCGCGGGGGTGCCCCTTTCGCCTGCGGACATCAACCGGCAGCTGAAACGGCGGCAACTGGGGTACGGTCGGGGCCGCCGCATGCAGATCGAACCCGACGCGGTGGAGATCTTGGGGGGCGTTCGCCACGGCGTCACGCTGGGCAGCCCCATCACGTTCTTGATTCGAAACCGGGACTGGAACAAATGGCAAGCGGCCATGGCCGTCGAACCGCCCGGCCCTGAAGGCTCTGGAGACAGACCCGGCCCCGCGCCTGATCCGGGATCCGGCGCGGAACCAACCGGGCCAGAACCCGCCGCGACAGCCAAAAACGACTGGCGCCACCGCCCCGTCACCCGGCCGCGCCCCGGCCCTGCGGCCGTGAGCGGCGCGCGG
>JACDOI010000016.1 GCA_017656145.1 Bacillota bacterium
GGTCGGTGTCGACCCGGACCCGCGGCGCGGCCGGCGTCGGGTCGTCTACCGACACCGCGACCTCGACCCGTCCCCGCCGGATGCGGTCCTGCACGACCTGCCGCACCCGATGCTCAACGGGCGCGAACCCGCGCGGCAACCGCACCGCCAGGTCCAGAAACCGGTGGTTGACGGTGCGCACCTCGACGACGGCCGCCCGGCCGCCGGCAGAGGCCACGGCTTTGCCGTAGCCCGTCATGCTGCGCAGCACGAACGGAGCAAACCCCCCGGGCGCGTTTGAACCCATTTTAACCCAAGGCCACCGGGATTGTAAACTACACCCGCAGAGCAGCCAGCCGCCGGACGATCGCTTGCCAGGCAGCAACCAACACCCATTCGAGGACGACGTACCAGCCCGAAAAGAAAGCCACCAGCAACCAATCCCGGCTGCTGGGCGGGACGGTGCCGAACACTCGCTGCAGCGGCGGCCAGTAGAGCACGACAAGCTGCATGGCCAACGACAACGCCACCGCCGCTGTCAGGTGGGGATTGCGGCGCACACCCACGCGCCACGGGCTCCGGCTGTCGGCCTGGCACTGGAATGCGTATACCAGTTGCGCCGCGACAAGCGTCGTGAACGCGAGGGTCCTCGCCCGGTCCTCGCCGGCGTCCAGATGAAACAGCGCGATGGCGAACACCGCTAGCGTGCACGCGGCGATCAAAACGCCCCGGAAGGCGATCTGAAGACCGAGCCCTTGGCTGAACAGCCCTTCCCGGGGCGACCGGGGCCGCCGCTTCATCGTGCCCGGATCCGGGCGAATCAGCCCGAAGGAGATGGCCGGCAGCCCGTCGGTGACCAGATTCGTCCAAAGGATTTGAAGCGGCAAAAGCGGCATGGGCATGGCGGCCAAGGCCGCCGCCAGCATGGTCAGCACCTCGCCCGCGTTGCAGCCGAGCAAGTACCGGATGAGCCGGCGGATGTTCTCGTAGATGCCCCTGCCCTCTTCCACCGCCGCGACGATAGTGGCGTAGTTGTCGTCGGTCAAGATCATGTCCGCGGTGTCCCTGGTCACATCGGTGCCCGTGCGGCCCATGGCCACGCCGATGTCCGCCTCCCGGATGGCCGGCGCGTCATTGACGCCGTCCCCGGTCATGGCCACCACGTGGCCCTGACTTCGGAGCGCCCGGACGATGCGGAGCTTGTGGGCGGGGGAAACCCGCGCGAACACATGGGCCCGGCGAAGCCGTTCGGAAAGCTCCTCGTCAGACCAGCGGTCCAAGTCGGCGCCGGTCGCAACCTCATCGTTCCGGCCGATGAGCCCAAGCTGCCGGGCGACCGCCGCCGCCGTCGCCCGGTGGTCACCGGTGACGATGATGGTGCGAATGCCGGCCCCTTCGGCAATTCGGAGGGCCTCCCGGGCTTCCTCCCGGGGCGGATCCATCATGCCGACCAATCCCGCGAACACAAGCCCTTCTTCCCACTTGTCATCCAGTTCCCGGGGCGGCGGCCCGGGCAACCGATCGGCATACGCCAGCGCCAGCACCCGAAGAGCCTGCCCGGCCATGCGGTCCGCCTCCCGCAAGATCCGGAGGCGTTCGTCGTTCCGGAGCGATTCGATCCTCCCGGCCCGCCGGATCCGGGTGCAGCGGGGCACCACGACATCGGGCGCCCCCTTGCACAAGAGCATAAGACCCGAACGGTCCCGGACGAGGACGCTCATTCGCTTGCGAATCGAATCGAACGGCAACTCGGCCACTACTGGTCCCGGCGAGCCGGGAGCAATCCCCGCCTTGGCCGCGGCCACAAGAAGAGCCGCTTCAGTCGGATCGCCAAGAACCGTGAACCCCCGGGGACCTTGCTGCACCCGGGCGTGATTGCACCCCGCACCGATCCGGAGCGCCAGGCTCAAGTCCGGATCCTGCCGGGGATCCACGGGGCGGCCGGCCTCAAGAAACCGGCCCCGGGGAGCGTATCCTTCGCCTGTCACTTCGACTTCGCGTCCCGGAAACCAAAGGCGGGTAACCGTCATCTCGTTGCGGGTGAGCGTTCCGGTCTTGTCGGAACAGATGACCGTAGCGCAGCCTAGCGTCTCCACCGCCGGGAGGTGGCGGACGATGCAATTGCGCCGCAACATGCGCTGGACGCCCAATGCCAGCGCGATAGTTACCACTGCCGGCAGTCCTTCCGGAATGGCGGCCACCGCCAAGCTCACCGCCGTGAGGAACATCCGGTAGACGGGGAAACCTCGCCAGACCCCGGCGGCGAACACCACCGCCACGATAACCAGACACCCGGTCACAAGCCAGCGGCCCAAGTGATTCAAGCGGCGCTGCAGCGGCGTCGGTTCCGGTTCCGCCTCCTGGATCATGCCCGCGATCCGACCGATCTCGGTATCCATTCCGGTAGCCGTCACGAGGCAGCGAGCCCGTCCCCGGGTGACCGCGGTGCCCATATACACCATGTTCGTGCGGTCCCCAAGCCCCGTTTCGGCCGGATGAACGGCCAGAGCGTCCTTCGCGACCGGCACAGACTCTCCGGTCAGCGGGGATTCGTCGACCTCCAAGGCATGTTCGTCGAGAATCCGCCCGTCCGCGGGCACCCGATCACCGTCGAACAAGAGCATCACGTCGCCGGGCACAAGCTCCGCGGCGGGTATGACCTCTTCATTGCCCGCCCGCAACACCCGCGCCTTGGGTGCGGTAAGCTCCTTCAAGGCCGCGAGCGACCGCTCGGCCCGGTATTCCTGCACAAACCCGAGTGCGCCGTTGAGAAGCACGATCGCGGCGATGGCCGCCGCGTCCCACAGCTCCCCCAAGAGGCCTGAGACGACGGCAGCACCCATGAGGACCATGACCATGAGATCCTGAAACTGCTTGACAAACAGGGCAACAAGGGAAACCTCCCGGCCGCCGGCCAGGAGGTTAGGTCCGTGGCGAAGCAACCGCCGGCGGGCTTCGTCGGGCGCGAGCCCCTGGAGGGGGTCGGTCCCCATCGCCCGCACCGCGTCGGCCGCCGACATCGCGTACCACCGGCTTGCTCGCACCGGTCGAACCACCTCACCGGCAAGGACTGTCCCTCCTTGGAGGAAGACAGTTCATCCTTATGGCTGCCGCCGGTTGGCCATGATTAACAGAATTCCTCGCGCAGCCGGCAAAGACCCTCGCGGGCTTCCAGGCGGCCCGGATCGAGCTCGAGGACGGTCCGGTACTCATGCTCGGCTTCCGCCGCCCGCCCGAGAGATTCGTAGATCATGGCCAATTGGAGCCGGATCTCGGGGACGTAGCCGTTGACCTGGGTCGCGTGCAGCAAGTGTTCCAGGGCTGCCTCCAGATCGCCTGTGTCCCTGAGCAGCAAAGCCAGGCGAAAGCGGGCGTCCACCAAATCCGGCGCTCGTTCCACAGCCGCCTCGTACATCTCCAGCGCGCCCGGTTCCCCCCGGGCCTGAAGGACGCGCCCCACGCCGTAGTACGCCCATCCCAAATCCGGTTCGGCCGCCAGAGCGCTCCGGTATTCAGCCTCCGCTTCGGCCAAACGCCCTTGGGACATTCGGATGTCGCCGACGAGCACCTGCAGCCCGGACAAGCTCGGGTCCGCGGCCTGGGCCATTCGGTAATGACCGACGGCCCGCTCCAGTTCCCCCTCGGCATGGTAGCTCAAGCCCAGGAGCACGTGCCCCTCCGCAAGCGCCGGCGACAAGCGCACGGCCTGTTCCAGATGTTCCCGAGCTTCGGCGATCCATCCGTGGGCCATGTAGCGCAGGCCGACAGCAAGCCGCAGCGCCACGGTGTCCGCCCGGCCGAACCCAGTGCTTCCGAGGGCCAATCCTGCAAACAACACAAGTGCGGTCGCCAGCACCGTCCTGAGCGGCTTCATCCGCGCCCTCCTTCCAATTCAACAACCCCTTCGCCGCCGGTCTTTCGGGTCCTCCCGGTGCTACAGGTCCCGGCTTTTGATACAATGGGCCCGAACGATGTCGAGAGGTGTTTTGCGGATGGACGGGAGGCTTTCGAGCCGTGCCCTATGACGGATTGTTCGCGGCCGCCGCCCGGGCTGAGCTTCACAAGGAGCTGTCCGGCGCGCGCATTCACAAAATTCATCAGCCCGACGGCCATACAATAGTCCTCCAGTGCCGCCAGCCTGGTCGCATGCATCAGCTGCTTATCAGCTGCGATCCGCAGCATCCCCGGGCCTATTTAACCGGATCGGCCCCGCCCCATCCGGTGCGGCCGCCGGCCTTTTGCATGTTGCTGCGCAAGCACCTTGAGCCGGCCCGGATCGCGGCGGTGGAACAGGCCGGTTTGGACCGGGTGCTGCGCATCGTCTGTGAGGCGGTGCAAGGACCGCAGGCCCGGGTGCGGCGGGTACTGGTGGCCGAGCTGACCGGCCGCCACGGCAACATCGTCCTGGTCGACGGCGAGTCCGGGCGGGTGCTGGACGCGATCCGTCGCCGTTCTGCGGGAGAGATGCGGGGAGCCCTGGCGCCGGGAGAGCCGTACGAACCCCCGCCGGCCAAACCGAAAGCAGATCCCCGGAGCGCGTCGCCTCAGGACATTCAGCTTGCGCTCTTGCGGGCGCCGGCTGCTTGGCCGGTGGAACGGGCGCTGATGGAATTGTACGACGGGCTCGGGCCCTTCGCCGCCCGGGAGGTGGCAGCCCGGGCCGGGGTCCCGGTCCGGGCGCAGCTGGATGCTTTGTCCGCTGACGACTTAGACCAGATCTCCCGGGCTCTGGCGAGCCTGGGAGACGCGGTGCGGTCGGAGCGGTTTTCGCCGGTTGTTCTCCGGGACGAAGCCGGCCGGGCGCAGGAATTCTGGGCTTTCGAGCCGTTTGGGGCCCAAGAGGCCACAATGGAGCGGTGCACCGGTCCAAGCGAGGCTGCCGACGCGTACTACCGGGAACGGCTTGACAGGCTTGCCCGGGAACAGTGGCAAAAGCGGCTTCAACGGGTGGTGTCCGACGCCCGGGAGCGGCTTGTGCGCAAGGCGGCCGCCCTCGAACAGGACATGGCCCAGGCCCAGCGGGCCGGCGAGTTCCGGCTGTACGGCGAGCTGCTTCTAGCCAACTTGCACCGGATCGAACGGGGATCCCAGGCTACGGTGCCCAACTACCACGCGGGAGGCGCCCCGGTGACGATACCGCTGGATCCGGCCCTCAGCGTGGCGGAGAACGCCCACCGGTACTACAAGCGATACGCCAAGGCCCGAACGGCCAAGGCCAAGCTGGAATCCCAGCTGGCTGCCGTTCGAGCGGACATCGCGTATCTGGACCAGACCGCGGTGCATCTTGAGATGGCGGAAGGGCGCGAGGATTTGCAGGCGATCGAAGCGGAGCTCATCGCCGCGGGCTTTTTGTCTCCGGCGTCCGAGGAACATGCGAAACGGCGGCCTTCGGAAGCCCCGGTCTCCCTCGGTCCCCTGGAGGCCCGCACCAGCGACGGATCCCGGGTGCTCATCGGCCGCAACAACCGCCAAAACGACCGGCTAACCCTCAAGGAGGCCCGGCCCGACGACATCTGGCTGCACGTCAAGGACGCTCCCGGCGCGCATGTCATCCTCAAGCCCGCCTCCCCCGAGCCGTCGCCGGAAGCCCTTCTGGAAGCCGCCCGGGCTGCCGCCTACTTCAGCAAAGCCCGAGGCGCCAGCAACGTGCCCGTCGACTGGACCCGGGCCCGTTATGTCCGCAAGCCCCGCGGGGCCCGGCCGGGAATGGTGATCTACGATCATCATCGAACGTTGTACGTCACGCCCGATGAAGCGGCCGTTCAGGCGTGGCTGGCGATGTCCCGCCGGTAGCGCATGCCCGCAAACCGGATGCGGGCAGCGGCCCGGTACGCCTGGTCCCGGGCCGCTGCCAGTGTTTCGCCTAAGGCGGTGACCGCCAGCACCCGGCCGCCCGCCGTCACCAGCTGTCCGGCTTCCTCCCGAGTACCGGAATGAAAGATCAGGGCTCCTTCCGCCTGAGCCTCCTTGAGGCCGCGGATGGGCCGGCCGGTGGCCGCAGCACCAGGATAGCCTTCTGAGGCAAGCACCACGGTCACCGCGGCCTCCGGCCGCCACTTCAAGGTGACCTCATCGAGCCTCCTACGGGCCAGTGCCTCCAATGCCTCCAGCAAGTCGCTCTCAAGGCGCGGCAAGATCGACTGGGCCTCGGGATCGCCCATGCGGCAGTTGAACTCCACCACCTTGGGCCCATCGGGGGTGAGCATGAGCCCCGCGTACAAGATTCCTGTGTACGGCCGGCCTTCTTGCTCAAGCGCCCGGACGACAGGACGGAGAATTTCATTCTCGATGCGATCCAAACAGTCCGGGCCTACGTCGGGTACCGGGGAAAACGCCCCCATGCCGCCTGTATTCGGGCCTTGGTCGCCGTCTTCAAGCCGCTTATGGTCCCGGGCCGGCGCCATCGGGAGCACCGTCCGGCCGTCGGTCAATGCCAGGACGCTGACTTCCCGGCCTGGCAAAAATTCCTCAACAACGATCCGCCGGCCCGCTTCCCCGAACACCCTTTCCCCCATGAGAGCCCGGACGGCCTCTTCTGCTTCTTCCACCCGGCGGGCCACCGTGACCCCCTTGCCGCCCGCCAGGCCGTCGGCTTTGATGACCACCGGCATGTCTCGGGAGCGAACATATGCCAGAGCTTCGCCCGGATCGGTAAAGACCTCGTACTCGGCTGTAGGAATGCCCCAACGGCGCATCAGTTCTTTGGCGAACACCTTGCTGCCTTCGATCTCCGCCGCTTTCCGGGAAGGCCCGACCAGCGGCAAGCCCCGGGCTGCGAACTCGTCGGCGATGCCGGTCACAAGCGGCGCCTCAGGGCCCACGACCGTTAGGTCGATGCGGTTCGCCAAAGCCCATTCGGCCAGCTCGGACCCGCCGCCCAGGCCTATCCGGACGCACCGGGCCACCTGAGCGATCCCTGGGTTTCCCGGAGCGCAGTACAGCCCGGTCAACCTCGGGCTTTTGGCCAGGGCCCAGGCCAGGGCATGTTCCCGCCCGCCTTGCCCGACGATCAGCACCCGCAAATCGATCCCCTCCCGGTCCCGGGGCCCCCCCGGCCCCCCCCCGCCCCCCCCCCCCCCACCCCCCCAAAAGCGCCCCCCCCCGGGCCCGGGGCGGGCGGGCCCACGGCGGGGGGGCCGGCCCGCTTCCGCCCGATTGCGTGCCTTCTTTCAGTCAGTGGCGAAAATGGCGCCGCCCGGTGAACACCATCGCGATGCCTGCCCGGTCGGCGGCTGCGATAGAATCCGCATCCCTGCGGGAGCCGCCCGGTTGCACGATGGCGGTGATTCCGGATTGGGCCGCGGCCTCCACGACGTCGGGAAACGGGAAAAACGCCTCAGAGGCCAGGACTGAACCCCGGGCCCGCTCCCCGGCCTGCTCGATGGCCAGCCGCGCCGCGGTTATCCGGTTCATCTGTCCCGCTCCGATTCCCACGGTCGCCAGGTCCCGGGCGAGGACGATGGCGTTGGACTTGACGTGCTTGACCACCTTCCAGGCGAAGGACAGCTGTTCCCATTCTTCCGGCGACGGCGCCCGGCGAGTCACCACCCGCTCCCGCGCCGGCTCAAGACCCTCGGGTCGCCAGTCCGCCTCCTGCACGAGCCATCCTCCGCCCACCCGTTTCCAGTCCGCGTACGGCGCCGGCGGTCGCCAGTCCGGTATCCGAAGCAGGCGGATATTCGGCTTGGCTGTCAGTATATCAAGGGCTTCCGGTTCGAAGCCGGGGGCGAGGACGACTTCGAGGAACAAGTCGGCCATGGATCGGGCCGCCTCAGCGTCAACGGGCCGGTTGGCCGCGACGATGCCGCCGAAAATCGATACCGGATCGCTATCCCGGGCCTTGCGGAACGCCTCGGCCACCGTCGCGCCCACCGCGAGCCCGCACGGATTCGCGTGCTTCACCGCCGCCACCGCTGGCGGGTCGAACTCCCGGACCATCTCCAGGGCCGCGTGGGCGTCATGAATATTATTGAAAGAAAGTTCTTTGCCGTGCAGCTGCTCGGCGGAGGCGACGGTGCCCGGAGGCACCGGCGATTCGGTGTACAATGCAGCCTTCTGGTGCGGGTTTTCGCCGTAGCGCAGCGTCCGGGACCGGACCAGCACAAGGGCCGACCGCTCCGGCCACGCCCCGAGCCCTTCGACCGTCTCCTCTTCCGCCAGGCCCGCCAAGTACTGGGCGATGCTTGCGTCGTACGCGGCGGTGTGGGCAAACGCCTCCCTCGCCAGCTCGAGGCGAAGGCGGGCGCCCCCGTCGGGTCCCCCGCCGCTGGACAAGGCTTCGAGCACCTGGCGGTACCGGTCCGGATTGACGATCACCCACACGCCGGGATGGTTCTTGGCGGCGGCCCGCACCATGGCCGGGCCGCCGATGTCGATCTGTTCCAGCGCCTCCTCCACGGTGCACTCCGGCCGGGCAACGGTCTGGGAAAACGGGTACAGATTGACCGCCACGACGTCAAACGGCGCCGCACCTATCCGGTTGAGCGCCTCCATATGTTCCGGCCGGTCCCGCCGGGCCAAAATGCCGGCGTGGACCATCGGATGGAGCGTCTTGACCCGTCCGTCGAGAATTTCCGGAAAGCCGGTGACCTCCGAGACCGGGACGACCGGAACGTGGGGCTTGAGCGCCGCCAGCGTCCCCCCGGTCGACACGATGGTATAGCCCAAAGCCGCCAGGCCCCGGGCGAAATCGACCACACCTCGCTTGTCCGAAACGCTGATCAGGGCTCGCTTGCCGCCCATGCCGCCGTTCATCGCGCTCCTCCTTGCTTTGCGGCCGAAACGGCACGGCCAAACCCGTCCGGCCGGCGTCAACAATCGAGTCAGATGTCCTTTTGCCCGGGGAGAATCCGCACCCGCCGCCCTTCGATGCGCAGACGCCCCGCAGCAAACAACCGGATGGCCTCGGGGTACAACCGGTGCTCCTCTTTCCGGATTCTGGCCGCGAGCGTTCCAGGGGTGTCGTCGGGCAGCACCGGCACCGCGGCCTGAAGAACGATGGGACCCGTGTCCATTCCCTCGTCCACGAAGTGCACGGTGCAGCCGCTGATGCGCACCCCGTGCTCCACCGCCTGCCGCGGGGCGTCCAGTCCCGGGAAGGCCGGCAACAAGGACGGGTGAATGTTGAGGATGCGCCAGCGAAACCGTTGCACCATCCCGGCCGGCAACAGCCGCATGAACCCCGCGAGGGCGATGAGCTCGGCGCCGGATTCGACCAGCTCCCGCTCAGCCCAGGCAAAAAACGCCCGGCGGCCGCCGGGCCCCGCGACGTCCCGCGCCGCGGTTCGGACGCCGTAGGTTTGGGCTACGGACAGCGCCCGCGCGTCCGGCCGGTCCGAGAGAACCAGAACGGGTCGCACCCCCAGCCGTCCCTCCCGGGCGGCCTCGAGGATGGCCGCCAAATTGGTTCCCCGGCCTGAAACGAGCACCGCGAGTTTGATCACCGGCTGACTCCCCTTCCGGCTTCGAAGCCGGAAGCGGCTTCGTTCCGGCCGGCAAGTCGCGGATACCCGACCACGTCCACCCCCGGATCGCCTTCTTCGACGCGGCCTACAACCCATGCCTTCTGGCCGTGCAAGGCCAGGCACTCCAGAGCGGATTTCTCCTGGTCCCGGGGAACGATGACCGCCATGCCCAATCCCAGGTTAAACGTGCGCAGCATCTCGTCCGGAGTTACATTGCCGGCCTCCCGGATGAGTTCAAATACGGCCGGGACCGGCCACGCGCCCCACTCCAGGCGGGCCCTGGTACCCGGCGCCATAGCCCGGGGGAGATTTTCCGGAACCCCCCCGCCGGTGATGTTCGCGATTCCCCGCACCTCCAGCCGCCGGCAAAGCTCCAGCACCGGCCGGACGTAGATGGCAGTCGGCTCCAAGAGCTCATCGGCCAAAGTCCGCCCAAGCTTGGGGACAAACGCCCCAAGGTCCATCCGGGCCCGCTCCAGCAGCGCCCGTCGGGCCAGAGAATACCCGCTGCTGTGCAGGCCTGAAGAAGCCAGCCCGATGATGCAATCGCCCGGGCGCACCCGGCTTCCGTCAATCAACCGGTTTCGCGGCACTATCCCCACCGCAAATCCGGCAATATCGTACTCCCCGGCCGGGTAAAATCCGGGCATCTCCGCGGTCTCCCCGCCGAGCAGGGCGCACCCCGCCTGCCGGCATCCGTCCGCGACCCCCCGGACAATGGCTTCCACCTGCTCCGGATCCATTTTGCCGACCGCGACGTAATCCAGAAAGAACAGCGGGCGGGCGCCGTGGCACAAAATGTCGTTGACGCAGTAGGCGACCGCGTCGATGCCGATGGTGTCGTGCCGCCCGGTCATGAACGCTACTCGGAGCTTGGTGCCGACGCCGTCGCAGCCCGCGACCAGCACCGGCGCTTCAGCGCCGTCGCCCAAAGCATAAGCCCCGCCGAATCCGCCGACGGACAGAAGCGCTTCCGGTCCCAGCGTCGCTTGGGCCAGAGCCTTGATCCGCTGGACGGCTCGGTAGCCCGCCTCGATGTCGACTCCGCTCGATTTGTACGTCAGCCCTTCATCCACCGGCGCTCATCTCCTCCAGCGCTGCTTTCCGGCCCGGTTCGGTTTCCGGCACGGGTTCGGGATAGTCGCCGGTCATGCACGCCAGGCACATCCGCTGCCGGTCCACGCCGACCGCTTCGCACAGCCCCTCGATGCTCAAAAAGTACAACGAATCCGCGCCGATGTGGCGCCGGATTTGCTCGATGCTTTGCTGGGCCGCGATGAGCTCATCCCGGGAGGAGATGTCGATGCCGTAGTGGCATGGGTACACAAAGGGCGGTGCCGCCACGTACATGTGCACTTCCCGGGCACCTGCCTCCCGCACCAGCGCCACTGTGCGCCGGGATGTCGTCCCCCGCACGATGGAGTCGTCGAGCACCACGACCCGCTTTCCCGCCAGCACCCGCCGGTTGGGATTGAGCTTGACCTTCACCGCCAGGTGACGCCCGGCGCTGTCTGGGCGGATGAAGGTGCGGCCGATGTAGCGGTTTTTGACCAACCCGATCTCAAACGGAATGCCCGCCTCCTCCGCGAACCCCATGGCCGCGGACGTCCCTGAGTCGGGCGCGGCGATGACCACATCGGCTTCCACCGGCTTTTCCCGGTAAAGCCTCCGCCCGATGGCCTTGCGCACCAGGTGGACGTTGCGGCCGCCCAGGTCCGAATCGGGCCGGGAGAAGTAGATGTACTCAAAGGCGCAAGGCGCGCGCCCGTCCCGGCCGCCCTCAAGCCGCCGCCGCCGGACACCCGCCTGGTCCACCGACAACAGTTCGCCCGGCTTGACCTCCTCCACCGCGTCCACGCCCACGGCGGCCAGGGCGCAGCTCTCCGAGGCCACCGCGACCATTCCATCGGACATCCCCCAAAAAAGCGGCCGGATTCCGTACGGGTCCCGAAAGGCCAGCAGCCGATTTTTCGTCAGCAGGACCACCGCGTAACCGCCCCTGATGGCCTGCATCGTGCGCAAGGCCGCCTGCTCGTCGTCGTCACCGGAAAACCGGGCAAACAAGTTCAGGATGACCTCCGAATCGGTAGTCGTCTGAAACACCGATCCGAGCCGCTGAAGCTCCGCGCGCAAGGTTCGGGCGTTGGTCAGGTCGCCGTTGTGGGCGACCGCCACCGGGCCCCGGCTCGTGTGGGCCACAATGGGCTGGGCGTTGGCCAGTTCGGTAGAACCGGTGGTGGAATACCGGACGTGACCGATGCCGAGGGGCCCTGCGAGGTCCGCGGGAGCACCGTGGGCGAACACTTCCGGCACCAGCCCCATTCCCCGGGACACGCGCAGCCGGTTGCCGTCGGACACCGCCATTCCGCAGCTTTCCTCGCCCCGGTGCTGCAACTGGTACAATCCCAGATAGATTCGATCCGCGGCCCGCAAGCCGTTCGGACCAGCGATGCCGATGACGCCGCACACGAGGCTACGCCTCCTCCGGTCCGGTCATCAAAGATTCGATGGCGCCCCGCCACACCCGATTCAGCTCATCCACCGGCACGACCAAGGCCCATCGGCCGTTGACGTTCACCGCCAGTTCCCGGCCGCCGGTACGCCCGATGACGGCCGCGGGCACGCCGCGTTCTTGGGCCAGTTCCCGCACCGCCGGCCAGTCTTCCTCTCGTACCGACAGCACCACCCGGGACTGGGACTCGCCAAAGAGCAGCGCGTCCGCTCGCATCTCCCCGGACAGCTCAAGGCGGGCTCCGACGCCGCCGGCCAGGCAGCATTCGGCCACCGTCACCGCCAGTCCCCCGTCGCTGACGTCGTGGGCCGAGCGGACAAGTCTTTTCCGGGCCGCATCCGCGCACACTGCCTGCAATCGCCGTTCCAAGTCCAAGTCCAGGCTGGGCGGTGCGCCCCGAACCTGACCGTGCACCGCGGCCAAATACTCGCTGCCACCCAATTCTTCCCGGGTTTCGCCGAGCAACACGATCAAGTCGCCTTCGCCCTGGAAGCCCATCCCCACCGCATCGTCCAACCGCTCGAGCACCCCCACCATTCCGACGACGGGCGTGGGCGGAATGGGCGTTCCCTCATGCTCGTTGTACAGGCTGACGTTTCCGCCGGTGACCGGAGTTCCCAAAGCCTCGCAGGCCCGGCTCATGCCCTCGACGGCTTCCCGCATCGTCCAAAACACGTCTGGCTTTTCAGGGCTGCCAAAATTGAGACAGTTGGTGACGGCCAGCGGGCGGGCCCCGGTGCATGCGATGTTGCGGGCCGCCTCGGCGACCGCGATCATGCCGCCTGTGAACGGGTCAAGCCGCACGTAGCGGGAATTGCCGTCCATCGCCAGGGCCACCGCCCGTTCGGTGCCCGGTATGCGGACCACGGCCGCGTCGGCCCGGCCGGGCCCCATCACGGTGGCGCCGCCCACCTCGTAGTCGTACTGGGTGTAGACCCACGATTTGTCCGCCACCGTCGGGCTCCCGAGAAGTTTGAGGAGCACTTGCCCCAGGTCGCCCGGCTGCGGCAGCCGGTCCAAGTCCAACGCTTGCCGCTCCTTGAGATCGGCCGGGGGTATCGCCGGCGGATCGTAGACCGGGGCCTCGTCGGTGAGCGCCCGGACTGGCACCTCGGCCGCTATCTCCCCTCGGTGGCGCACCCGGAGGACCGGTTCGCCGATGACGACGCCGATAGAGGCGCTGGCCAGCCCGTGGCGCCGGCAGATCTCGTGCACTTCGTCCTCATAGCCCTGCTGGACGATGACCAGCATTCGCTCCTGGGACTCCGAGAGCATGATCTCGTACGCGTCCATTCCAGGCTCCCGCTGGGGAACCCGGTCCAGGTCGATCTCGATGCCGCACCCGCCCCGGGCTGCGGTTTCCGCGCACGATGAGGTCAATCCCGCGGCCCCCATGTCCTGGATGCCCACCACGTGCCCGTGATCCACAAGTTCCAGGCACGCCTCGATGAGTCGCTTCTCCGCAAACGGATCGCCGATCTGCACCGCCGGGCGGCGAGATTCGGACTTGCTGCCCAGCTCATCGGAGGCAAAGGTCGCCCCGTGGATGCCGTCCCGGCCTGTTGCCGAGCCGACGTAGACGACTGCGTTGCCCGGTCCCGCGGCCACGGCTCGGGTCAGCCGGCGCCGCGGCAACAAGCCGACGCACATGACGTTGACCAGCGGGTTGTGCCGGTAGCCCGCATCAAACTGGATCTCGCCGCCGACCGTTGGCACACCGACGCTGTTGCCGTAACCGCTGATCCCGGCCACCACGCCGCTCAGCAGATACCGGACCCGCTCCTCCCGCAACTCACCGAACCGGAGGGAATCGAGCAGCGCCACCGGCCGGGCGCCCATGGCCAATACGTCCCGCAAGATGCCTCCGACGCCCGTGGCCGCCCCTTGATACGGCTCGACGGCCGACGGCCGGTTGTGGGATTCGCACCGGAACGCGACCAGTGTTTCCCCCGCGCCCACGTCGATGACGCCCGCGTTTTCGCCGGGGCCCACCACCACCGCGCCCCCTGAGGTCGGAAACCGCTTCAGCAGCCGGCGGGAGTGCTTGTACGCGCAATGCTCCGACCAAAGGACCGCGAACATACCCAGCTCCACCCGGTTGGGCGCGCGGCCAAGGAGCCGGCAAATCCGAGCGTATTCATCGTCGTTAAGCCCCATGCCCCGCCAGGACGCCTGCCCGTTGTCCATCACGCCGTCGGCCTCCCGTCCACGGCCGTCGCCGGCTGCCGGGCGTCCCCGGTCACGGCTTTGGCCCGCGAAGACATTAGCCAGTCCCGCACCGACCGGAAAAGCTCCAAGCCGTCGGTGCTCGTCATGTACCGTTCAACGGCCCGTTCCGGATGAGGCATTAAACCCAGGACATTGCCCCGGCGGTTGCAGATGCCGGCAATGGACCGGACCGAGCCGTTGGGGTTGGCGCCCGAGGTCACGTTGCCCCGCTCGTCGCAATAGCGGAACACGATCCGGCCCTCGCGCTCAAGCTCTTCCAGCACCTCGACCGGAGCGAAATAGTTTCCCTGGCCGTGAGCGATGGGCAGCCGGATCACCTGGCCCGGGCGGAAGCGACCGGTGAACGGCGTTCCCGCGTTTTCCACCCGCAGGTGAACCGGCCGGCACACAAACCGTTGCGCGGCGTTGGGCCGCAGTACACCGGGCAAAAGTCCCACCTCGCAAAGGATTTGAAAGCCGTTGCAGATGCCCAGCACCGGACCGCCTTCACCGGCGAATGCGGCCACCGCCTCCATGACAGGAGCAAACCGGGCGATGGCGCCGGGTCTCAGGTAGTCGCCGTAGGAGAACCCGCCGGGCAAGATCACCATGTCGACGTCCCCGAGATCATTCGCGTCGTGCCGGACGCAAACCGCTTGTTCGCCCAGCCCGTCCACGACAGCCCGGTGCGCGTCCCGGTCGCAGTTCGACCCCGGAAAGACGACCACGGCGCACTTCATGAACGCCCCTCCATGCGGGAGACGGATGAGATCTCAAACTCTTCAACGACGGGATTGGCCAAAAGGCGGCGGCACATTTCCTCCGTCCGTTGACGGGCAAAGGCCGGGTCCGCCAGTTTCAGGGCCAGTGCCATGGACTTGCCCACTCGAACGTCCTCCACTTCGCCGTAGCCCATGGCCCGCAGCCCTTCCCCAACCGCCTTGCCCTGCGGATCAAGCATCCCCTCCTTGGGCATGATCCGCACCTCCACCGCCCAACGGGCGGGCAACCGGTCTTCTTCGCTGTCGCGGGCCGCCTTTTGAGCCTTGCCGCCCGCGTTTTCTGCCTGCTGCCCGCCAGCACCCGGACCGCCCGCATCGCTCCCGGCTTCCAGCCGGCTCAATATCGTCTCGTACCCTTCCAGCACTGGCCCGAGATCCCGGCGAAAGCGGTCTTTGTCGAGCCGCTCGCCGCTGGCCGCGTCCCACGCCCGCAACGTGTCCGGTGAAAGCTCGTCGGCCACCACGAGCTGCCCGCCGACCAGGCCGAACTCCAGTTTCAGATCGACAAGCTCTATCCCCGCGCGGGCGAACCGGGACAAGAGCGCTTGATTGGCGCGGCGGGCCAGCTCTTCCATCTCGTCGACCACCGAATCCGCGGCCAACCCCAAGACCCGGATGTGGTCCCGATTCAGAATCGGATCCCCTAAGTCATCCCGCTTGTAGTAGTGCTCGATCACCGGTTGCGGCAGCGGCCGCCCCTCGGGCAACCCCAGCCGGCGGCTGAGGCTGCCGGCCACCTGATTGCGCACGACGATCTCCAGCGGAACGATCTCCGCCCTCCGGGCCAGGATGAGCCCGGGCCCCAGCTCCTGAACGAAGTGGGTCGGAACGCCGGAGCGCTCCAGCTCCAAAAACAGCAGGGCGGAGATGCGGCTGTTCAACGTCCCTTTGCCGCGCACCTCCGCCCGCTTGCGCCCGTTGAACGCCGTCAGGTCGTCCCGAAACTGGACGATCACCTGATCGGGCCTGCTCGTTGCGTATATGGACTTGGCCTTTCCCCGGCGGATCAGCTCGCCCCGCTCCGGCACCGGATCGGACACCGGACATCCCCTCCGCCCTTCCCGAGATTGTTCGGTTATTGCACAACTCACACCCCCATGTTACCAGAGAAACGCGGCCTTATCAACCAGTTTTCCGAACGATTAAAGACACAAGAACTTATTCGTTCGAGATCAAGGCGGAAAGCCGTTGCTCCCAGCGGTCGCAAATGTCCAACGCCTTTTGTGCGGCTATACCCGCATACCGCTCCGGCCGGGCCAGGACATCCCTTTGTTCCGGCAAGAGGCGATCCAAATACGTTTTCAGAGCCGGATCCTCCCGCACCAGCTCGCCCAAGGGCCGGCGCACCCGCTCGGCTTCCAGGGTGAGCCGGCGAACCGCTTCGTGGGCATCGGGATGGCCGGCGCTGGCCAGCAGGATGTACAGCGGCTCCGCGATGATCATGTCCCGGGACAGGGCGAAATTGCGGGCCATGGCGTCCCGGTCCACCACAAGCCGTTCCGACTCCCGTTCAAGGCGGGCGGCGGCCAGGGCGAGCCCCGCGAGCACTTCCACAATGAACCGGCTCGACGCGGAGTTGGTCAAGTCCCGCTGGTGCTCGGAGATCTGGTCCATGTAGACGGTGATCATCCGTGGCATAAACGTTTTCCAGAGGCTCTTGACGTGCTCGAAGTTCCATGGGTTGCGCTTGTGGGGCATGGTGGACGAACCGACCTGCAGCGGGTCGAAGGCTTCACCGGTTTCCCCGATCTCCGTCCTTTGCAGGTGGCGCATGTCGTCGGCGAAGTTGGCCAAGACGCCAAGACAGCTCACGGCCGCGTGGACAAAGTCGGTCGCGTATTCGGGCGGGACGATCTGGGTGGCGTGTCCTGCAGGCTCAAGCCCCAGGCGGGCCAACACCTCCCGTTCGAACGACTCAGGATCGGAAAAAAACAGCGCGGCCGCGTTGTAGGCGCCGACCGCTCCGGCCATCTTGCCCCGCAAGTTGGCGGCAGACAAAGACAGAACCTCCATCCGGCCTCCGAGCCGCTCCACGTACCCCGCCACCGCGAACCCGAACGTGATGGGCACCGCATGCTGCCCGTGGGTGCGGCCGATCTGGAGTGTGTTCGCCTCCCGGCGGGCGATCCGGATCCAAACCTCAAGCAGGCGGCCCAACCGGGGCAGCAGCACCCGCTGGGTAACCCGACGGTACTGGAGCGCCCGGGCGGTGTCCAGGATGTCCATCGACGTCGCGGTGAAATGGACGTATGGGCGGGCGTCCTCGGGCACCCGGTCCCGGATGGCGTTGACCAGCGCCCGCACGTTGTGGCGGGTAGTCCGCTCCCGCTCGTAGATTTCCGCGGGCGTCACGTCGCGAGCAGCCCGGCGGACCGCTTCCGCGGCTTCTGGACGGCAAAGCCCCCGGGCGGCCAGCGTTTCGGTGAGCGCGGCCTCCACCTCTAGCTGGCAGCGGACGAACGCATCCTCCGACAAATGTTCCCGCAATTGCGCGGCCAGTTCGGGATCGCTGGCCCGGTAGCGATGATCGAGGGGACTGATGTTTTGAAACATGTCGCTCTCCACTCTGCGTACCTCCCTGGCCCCTGTGTTCCCGAAGGACAGCCGAATCCCTTTGCACACCCGGCACGCGGTGCATATTGTGTAGGAACGACCACGCCGGACCGGGGAGGTACCCCCCTTGCGCTGCCTCCTGCTCGTCGGGGACCGCCCGCCCCACCCTGCTCTTGTCAAGCATCTGCGCCATTTTACCGTTTCTGAGGATTTCCCGCCGGGCGACTGGACGTGCGTCGTCCGCTGGGGAAGCGTGGCCGGCGACGACGGCCGGCATTGGGTCGTCAATTCCCGGGCGGCCATCCAGAACGCCAACACCGCGGACGGCATGACCATCTTGAGGTGCAACCGGATTCCTGCCGCTCCTTTCGCGGAACTCCGCTACCGGGTGCTCACGTTCGACTTGCGGACCGTCGCCGTGCACCAGTGGACGGGCCGGCGGCTTCGGCCTGTCAGCGCGCGGGGGTTGGGCCGAGCGGCGAGCATCCGCCACCTGGCCCGCCGGGCGTGTTACGCCTTGGGACTGCATTTCGCCGCGGTGGACATCGGCTTTCTCGCCTCCGGTCAGCCCGCCGTGGTCCGGGTGTTGCCCGCTCCGGTCCTGGACACCCGGACAGCCCGGCGGCTGGCCCAGGCCATGGAAACGTACGCCGCCTCGGTAGAGGAGGCGCAGCAAGCCGCCGCGGGCCGGGCGACCGCTCCGGAGGTCGTCCTCGGGGCGGACCCCGAGTTCATTCTGCGCAGCCGCAGAACAGGCAGGACGGTCAGCGCTTCCCGGTTTTTCACCCGTTTCGGCACGGTGGGTCTGGATCGAGCGTGTTTCGCGCGCCACGGAGTCCTCGTGTATCCGTTGGCCGAAGTCCGTCCCGCGCCCAGCGCGGACCCGCTGGAGCTGGTGGAAAACTTGCGCCGGGCCATCGCCCGCGCGGCCAGCACCGTCCGGGGGTACCGGATCAATTTCGAGGCGGGAGGCACATCGTTGCGCCGGTTCACCATCGGCGGGCACGTGCACTTCAGCAACGTCCGGCTGTCTACGGACATTCTGCAGGCTTTGGACAACTATCTCGCCCTGCC
Source organism: Bacillota bacterium (assembly GCA_017656145.1). GTDB lineage: Bacteria > Bacillota > Limnochordia > Limnochordales > ZCTH02-B6 > JACDOI01. The sequence goes on from JACDOI010000016.1 coordinate 18,573, forward strand.
TGTGCTCCTTTTGGAAAATCCCCGCAGCTCCCGGTTGCGCCGGCCCCGCTACGGGTTTCTCGGCGACTGGCGAGCCCAACCCCACGGCGGGTTCGAATACCGGACGCCGGGCAGCTGGCTGATCGCGCCCCAGTATGCCAAGGCCGTCCTGTGCCTCGCGAAGGTGGTGGCCACCGACTACCCGTTGCTTCGTCGCAACGTGTTCGTGTCGGCCGAGATCCAGCGCGCGTTTTACCAGGCTGACAAAGCGCTGCTGCGGCCCCACTTCACCCAACTGTGGCGGGATCTGCAATCGGCGCCCACGTTTGCCGAGTTCCAGGAGCACATCGACATCATCCGGCACATGGTGGTCGAGGAGCGCCGCTGGAACGAACGGGTCGACCTGAAGCGCCGGTGGCTGGCGGGCTAGGGCGTAACACCGCCGCGCCCGGCCCCATAACATACAACAAGGTTCAGCCAGGAGGAGGAGAGTGATTTCGTATGAGCGCCTTGCGCGAGATTTTCGTCAAGGCCGTCTGCGCCCGGGGCAAACGGGGGTTCGCCCGCACTCACCGTTTCCGGACCAAATACCACCCCGATGATCTTCTGGGCTGCCGGGTCACCAACCACCGCTACGGGGCGGTATTGACCGGCAGCGGCGTCACACTGCAGGGCTCCTACGACATCCACGTGTGGTATGCCTACAGTGGCGTGGGTGACGGGGCAGACGGCAGCCGGGGCAAAGTCCACACCGGGGTGTCCGTTCAGACCGTGGAGTTTCAAGAACACCTGCCGGTTCAGTACTTGACCGGCGGACCGGGCGCAGTGATCAATCCGGAGTGCCGGGTGGCAGCTACCCGCCAACCCCGGGCCCGGGAGATCGCACTCGACGCCGACGGCGTGGTGCAGGTGACGGTGGAGGACGGCTACGCCGCCGAGGTCATCGGCGAGACGACGTTGTGGGTACCGGTATACGGCGGCGTTGGGACCGGCGGCGACGAAAAGAAGGCGCTGGAGCTTTGGGAGTCGATGGATAGCGAGCTGGACGACGAGTTTGACGACGATCTGGACGACGACGAGTTTGAGGTCACAAACGGCGAGGAGCTGGAGGAGCAAAACGTCAGCCATTGACCGGTCCCGCGCTACCGGCGAGCCCCCTCCTGGGGGCTCGCCGCGGCTTTGGGAAAGGGGACTCCCATGAGTATGCCCGTTGTCCATCCCGTCGTCATCGGCACCGCACCCCACGTCCGCCGGGCGGAGGTGCATGTCCCTGCGCCCGTGGCCTCGGCGCTATCGCTGGACGGCGGAAGAATTGAGGTGGCCGCCGGCCCTCTGCGGGAAACGGGCACCGCGGTCATCCGGCCCCAGGCGGCGCCCGAGCGCGGCGCGTCGCTGGTCGTGCATCCCCAGCTGCTGAACCGCCTGCACGTACCTCCGGGAACGAGGCTGCACGTCCGGTACGACCCGAAAAGCCGCGTCCTCTCCCTGGGCCCCTTTGTCGGCATCTTGGCGTTGCGTTCCCGGCGCGGCCCGGTGTTCGGCGATCACGATCCGTTTTTTCGCGCACTCACCCGCTTTGGCCAGAGGCTGGCCATCGCCGCATACTTGTTCTCCCCGCGGGATGTGGACTGGCAACAGCACTGCGTCCGGGGATACACCTACACAGGCATCTGGCCGTTGGGCCGCTGGCGCCAGAGCGCGTATCCATTCCCGGATGTGGTGTACGACCGAATTCAGACCCGCCGCACCGAATGGAGTCCCGGATTTCTCCGGTTCCGGGAACGCCTGGCCGGCCATGTGCGGATCTGGTTCAACCAGACCGGTTTCTTCGACAAGTGGCGCATGCATCAGGAGTTGTCGAAAAACCCGGGTCTGGCCCGCCTGTTGCCGGAAACCGAGCGGTACAGCGGCCGGAGGGATCTCGAACGGTTTCTGAAAGCGTACCGAACCGTGTACTTGAAACCCATCGGCGGCAGCCTGGGATTGGGCATCGTGCGCATTCGCCGCACGGGATCCGGCTACACGTGTGCCGTCCAGCGTCGGGACCGGGCCGTGGTCCTGTCGGCTCCGACGTTGTCCCGGCTTTCGTCCGTCGTGAGCGGCATCGTCCGGGAACGACCGTACATCATCCAGCAAGGATTACCCCTGGCCACCTGGCGGGGGCGCCCGTTCGACGTCCGCATCCTCATGCAGCGCACGGCCGGAGGCCGCTGGGCGCTGACCAAGATGTACTCGCGGGTAGCAGCCCCGGGGAGTTTCACGTCCAACCTCAGCCGCGGCGGCCAGGGGTGCCGGGCGGGACCGCTGTTGCGGCGGGTATTCGGTCGCCGGTCAGCCGCCTTGTTGGCACAACTGAGGGCCACGGGGATTGAATGCGCCCGCCAAATCGAACGCACCTTGACGGGCACCGTGGGAGAGCTTGGTCTTGACTTAGGGATCGACCGGCGGGGACGCACCTGGCTCATCGAGGTCAATTCGAAGCCGTTTCTGCAAATGACCCGGGAGGCCGGATCCCCCCAGACGCTGTCGTTGTCCGTGCAGCGACCGCTCCGGTTCGCCAAGTACATGGCCGGCTTCGAAAACGGGTCGCCCGAAACCCTCATCGAGGAAAAGGAGCGATCGTGAGCATGCCCCGGGCAGTATTGGGCATCTTGACCACATATCCGGACGGCTCGTCGGTTCGGGGACCCCGATGGCCCCAATGGCGGTCGTTTGCGGAAATCATCCGTCACGGCCGGAAGCAGGACGTCCTGGTCTACGTCTTCTCTCCCGGAGGCGTCGACTGGCGGCGCCGTCAGGTCCTGGGATGGCGCAGCTTTGGGCAAGGTGCGCGCCGCTGGGCGCTCGGCTGGTTTCCCATGCCCGACGTCGTCTACAACCGGGTGCCGAGCCGCACCGCTGAGCGCCATCCGTCGGTGCGCGCCTGCCTGCGCCGGTTCCTGGCGCTCCACGGGCGGGTGTTCAACCCCCATTACCTGAACAAGTCCGCCCTGCAGCGAGCGCTGGGCCGCCATCCGAAGCTTTCGCGCCATCTACCCGACACGATCCCCCTCACCGGGCCCGCCGTGCTCCGCCGGTTCGCGGATACGCATCGCCGAGTCTATCTCAAGGCCGTAGGCGGGAGTTTGGGCAACGGGACGATGGAGCTGGCCCGGACCGCGAGCGGGTGGCGGCTCCGCTACAACCCGGGGCCCGGCCGGACTCGCACGGCGTCGTTTCACACCTGGCCCGGAGCCTGGACCGCCATCCAGCGGATCACCCGGGGCCGGCCGTACCTCGCGCAGCGGGCCATCGCCCTCGCCCGGGCCGACGGCCGACCGTTCGACTTGCGGCTGCTTGTGCAAAAACACCCCGACGGCCGGTGGCGGTTCACCGGCGGGGCGGCCCGGGTGGCCGGGCTTGGGCAGATCACCACCCACGTTCCCAGGGGCGGGCGGCGCATGGCCATGGAAGAGGCGCTGGCAAAAGCCTTCGGACCGGAATATACTGCGGAAATCGGTCGCCAGGTGGCGGATTTGGCCGAGCGCGCGGCAGCAGCGATGGAAGCGGCCACAAAGCGCCGGTTCATCGAAATGTCGATGGACCTCGGGATCGATGACCGGGGCAGGATGTGGATTTTCGAATTGAATGCCAAGCCCCTGCGCTTTGACGAGCCCGACATCCAGCAAACCCGGATCGCCTATCTCCTCGACTACGTCGTGTGGGCCGCGCGAGAGATGTCGCCCATCAGCGTACCGCCGCCCGGGGCGAACGCTCCGGTCAGAAATGACGAAATCCCGTTGCTGAAAGCGGCCGGAGCTCCCCGTCCGGTAGCCGCAGTCGGATCCCTTCCCGGGCGTCCACGATTTCCCCGATGACCGTATACGAGGTGCCGGAGCCAGGAAGGACGTGGGTGCCTTGGCGGTAGCTTGGGACGGTGAACAGCAACTCGTAATCTTCCCCACCGCTGATGGCAAGCGACACAGGATCAAGACCGGCCGCTTGGGCGACCGCGCGCACGTCGTCGGAGATCGGAAGATTGGCGGCGTCGATGACCGCCCCTACCCCGCTGGCGCGGCAAATGTGCATCAAATCGCCAGCCAGCCCGTCACTCAAGTCGATGGCCGCGGTGGCGATGCCCCTGGCCAGCTCCCGGCCGGCTTCGACGCGAGGCGACGGACAAAGGTGTTTCAAGACGAGCCGTTCCCGGACGCCGTCGGGAACGGCGAGCTCCGGTCGCTCTAGCAGAATGAGCCCGGCCGCTGCGTCGCCGATGTGGTTGGTGACGCAGATCCGATCTCCGACCAGCGCTCCGCTGCGCAAGAGGACTTCTCCCTCTTGGGCCTCGCCGAGCAGGGCCACGTTCAGCACGAGCGCCGGCGCGCGGACCGTGTCGCCGCCGACGATGGCCGCCTGCCACCGGGCCGCCTCGTCATACAGTCCTTGATAAATCTTGTCCACTCGGCTCACCGGCGTATCCGGCGGAACGCCCAGCGACACCGCGGCGAAGGTGGGCGTTCCGCCCATGGCTGCGATATCGCTGACGTTGACGGCCATGGCTTTGCGTCCCAGCCGGTATGGGTCTGTGCCGGGGAGAAAGTGCACACCTTCCACCAGCATATCGGCGGTGAACAAGGTGCGCCAGCCGGCCCGCCCTGCGACGACCGCCGCGTCGTCGCCGATCCCGGTGTGGATCCCGGGACGGGATCCTTCATAGCGCCGGAGCCGGTCGATGAGCCCGAACTCCCCCAACTCTTCCAGCCGCAAGCTACAGTCCCCCCGGCCACGTTTCAGAGCAAATCCCGACTTCCCCGGTGCTCCAGCGGAACACCCTGCCGGCAAAGGGGGCACTCTGCCGGGTCCCAGCTGGGGGCTTCAAACGCGACCAGGTATTCCACAGGCACACCCAGGTTCAAGGCGCGGCCGCCGCTGCGGTCGACCAGGAGCGCGACGCCTGCGACGTCGCCTCCGGCCCGCTGGGCCACCGCCACGGCTTCCCGCACGGACCCGCCGGTGGTGACGACATCTTCCACCACCAGGCACCGCTCCCCGGGCCGCAGCCGGAAGCCCCGCCGCAGCGTCAGGCGCCCGCCTTCCCGTTCGGCAAAGACGGCCCGCACCCCAAGCTGGCGCGCCATTTCGTAGGCGACGATAATGCCGCCCACCGCGGGGCCTAGGACGACCTCGACGTTCATGGAGCGGAACCGCCGCGCGAGATCCGAAAGGAGCCGCTCCGTCAAATCCGGCCGTTCCAAGAGCCGGAACTTCTCCACATATTGGTTGCTGTGGCGGCCGGAAGTGAGCAGGAAATGGCCGGTCAAGACCGCCCCGCTCTCCACCAGCGTCTGCATGGCCGCCTCCGTCGTCAGCATGCCTCAACCTCCCTGAGTTTAGCCTGGTCCCGGGGCCCCGGCCACCTGAGCCAAAAACGCTTCGAACAGGAACGATGAGTCCTTCGGGCCGGGACTCGCCTCGGGATGGTATTGCACCGACATCACCGGGGCGCCGGTGTGCCGCAGCCCCTCCACCGTCCCGTCGTTGACGTTGCGCTGGGTCACCACGAGTGGCAGCCCCGAAAGGCTCTCCTCGCGCACCGCGTACCCGTGGTTTTGGGACGTGATGTACACCTTGCCGCTTTCGAGGTCCTTGACCGGGTGGTTGGCTCCCCGGTGCCCGTACTTGAGCTTGTACGTGTCCGCACCGCACGCCAGCGCCAACACTTGATGGCCCAGGCAAATGCCGAACACCGGCACCTTGCCGATGAGCTCCCGGGCCGCAGCGATGGCCGGCTGAGCTTGCTTGGGGTCGCCCGGGCCATTGGAGAACAAGACGCCGTCAGGCTGCAAATCCAAAATCTCGGCCGCCGTTGCCTTGGCCGGCAATACCGTCACCCGGCAATCTCGCTCAACCAACGAATCGAGAATGTTGCGCTTGCAGCCCAGGTCCACCACCGCGATGTGTCGCCGGCCTTCGCCGAGCTGGTACGGTGCATCCGTGCTTACCCGCCCGATCAAGTCCTGCCGAGACAAATCCGGAACCGCCCGGGCCATCTCCGCCAGCTCCTCCACCGGCCGCGGGCGGGTGGACAACACGCCCCGCATCGTGCCTTTCTCCCGCAGGCGGCGCACCAGCGCCCGGGTGTCCAAGCCTTCCACTGCCGGGATCCCGTGCCGGTCCAGATAGTCCTGCAGCGTCTCCTCCATGCGCCAGCTGGACGGATGAGGGCTCAACTCCCGGGCCACAAGGCCAAGCGCCCACGGGCGGCTCGCCTGCTGGTCGATCGAATTCGCGCCGTAGTTTCCGATGAGGGGATATGTCAAGACGACGATTTGTCCCGCGTAGGACGGATCCGTCAGGATCTCCTGATACCCGGTCATGCTGGTGCTGAAGACGACTTCGCCGGCCACTTCCGCCGGGGCACCGGCCGCCCGTCCCGAAAACGCCGTACCGTCCTCTAAGACAAGCCACGCTTCTCGCGCTCCGCGCGCCAATCCGGCCTCACTCCTTGCTTGCAGCAAATTTCAACGTTGATTCGCTGTCGAGGCGAGCGTTCCTGCCGCAAGCCGCGGCTGCCGCGAGCGCGTCTCGCATGCGCAGCGCCGCACCCCGGGCTGCCTGGGCGAAGTCGTCGGCTGTACCCGGCTCACCAGGGTGCTCCCGCTCCCATGCGTACAGAATGTCGCGCGAGGAGTTGACTAGGGCGCCGCCTCCTTTGACAAAAGCGTTGGCCGCCTCGGCGGCTCCGGCCCCTTGGGCGCCGTAGCCGGGAACGAGGAAGAGGACGCCCGGCAGCTCGCGGCGCAAGCGCGCCGCGTGTTCCGGGGTGGTCGCGCCGACGACCGCACCGACGGGCCCGAACCCGCCCGCGGCGGGCAAACCTTCGTTCAATCGGAGCACCATCCGGGCCACTCGCTGGGCCACGGTTTCGGCGCCCGGGGAATCCGCCGGGTAATCCTGGAGTTCCGCTCCGGACGGGTTCGACGTCCGCACCAGGACGAATACGCCCTTGCCCCGCCGGCACGCGGGAAGGAACGGTTCGATGCTGTCGGTGCCCAAATACGGATTGACCGTCAGCGCGTCGGCCACCAGGCCCGACTCCTCTCCGCCCACACCCAAATACGCCCGGGCGTAGGCGACCGCGGTCGAGCCGATGTCGTTCCGCTTGCCATCGGCGATGACCAGCAGGCCCTTGCGCCGGGCGTAGGACATCGTCTCCTCCAAGATCTGAATGCCGGGCCAGCCCAGCTGCTCGTAAAAGGCCAGCTGGGGCTTGACGGCGACCGCAACATCGTGCACCGCGTCGATGATCAGCCGGTCAAAGGCGCCCACCGCGGCCGCGGTCGCCCGGCGCGTATCCGGATGGCGTTGCCTTCCCCACTCGATCAGATCCCGGGGCAGCCGCTCTGGCCGGGGATCGAGGCCCACAACCACCGGCCCCCGTTTTGCCGCCACCGCCGCCAAAACCCGGGCCGGAAACGGCGTTTCGTCCATTACCCGATCACCCGTCCTTCCTGCACGACCCATCTGCCAGCCACCATGGTGGCCACCGGCCAGCCGCGGAGCGCCCAACCGGCAAACGGGGTGTTGCGGCTGCGGGAGTAACCCTCCGCGGGGTCGTAGACCCGCTCGGCTTCCGGATCGATTACGGCGATATCGGCCGGAGCGCCCAGCTCAAGCGTGCCCCCGGGCGCTCCCAGCAGCCGGGCGGGATTGGTGCTCATGGCCCTCACCGCTGCTTTGAGTGACAATGCGCCCGTTCCCACAAGCCGGTCCAAAACGATGGGCAAAGCGGTCTCAAGCCCGATGATCCCCCACGGCGCTTGATCGAACTCCAGTTCGGTTCCGGCCGGTGGGTGCGGCATGTGATCCGTGGCGATGCAGTCGATAGTCCCGTCCCGCAATCCTTCCCGCAAGGCCTCCACATCGGACCAAGGGCGTAAAGGCGGGCGGATTTTCCAGCGGGCATCGTCTGGTTGCACATCTTCGTCGGTCAAGATCAAATGGTGCGGGGTGACGTCGGCGGTGACCCGGATCCCCCTTCGCTTGGCTTCCCGGATGAGCGCGACGCTGCGGGCGGTCGTCACATGGCTGATGTGGACCCTGGCGCCGGTCAATTCTGCGAGGATGAGGTCGCGGGCGACCAGCACCTCCTCGGCCGCCCCCGGGATGCCCCGCAGCCCGTGAATGGTGGAATGGAACCCCTCGTGCATGACGCCTTCGCCGGCCAAATCCGGGTCCTCGCAATGGACCATGATCGGCACGTCGAACATGCTCGCGTACTCCATCGCGCGCCGAAGCACCCCGGCGTTGGTTACAGGCCGGTCGTCATCGGAAAACGCCGCCGCGCCCGCATCCCGGAGGGCCCCCATCTCCGTGAGCTCGATGCCGGCCCTGCCCTTGGTCAACGCGGCCAGAGGGTACACCCGCACCGCAGCGGACCGCCGCGCCCGGTCTTGAACGAAGGCCACCAGGGCTGGATCGTCGATGGTCGGATCAGTGGCGGTGCGGGCGCCTAGGGCCGTGAACCCGCCGGCGGCCGCCGCCCGGGTAGCCGAGGCGACGGTCTCCGCTTCCTCCCGCCCGGGTTCTCCCAAGTGAGCCCGGAGGTCCACAAGGCCCGGGACGACCAGCTTGCCCCGGCAGTCCAGCTCCTGGGCCGGCCCGGCCAGGTCCGGACCGATCGCTGCGATGCGATCGCCTTCTACGAGCACGTCCAGCACCGCGTCGACGTCCCGGGACGGATCGATCACCCGGCCTCCTTTAAGCAACCATCGCATCCTGGCGGCCTCCCATCAACAGGTACAAGACGGCCATTCGCACCGCGACGCCGTTGGTCACCTGCTCCTCTATCCGCGCGCGGGGATCGTCCATGACTTCCCGGTCGATTTCCACGCCTACGTTGGCCGGACCGGGATGGAGGATGAGCGCATCAGGCTTGAGAAGCTGCAGCCGCTCCCGGGTCAAGCCGAACAGGCGCGTATACTCCCTCAAGCTCGGAAACAGACCGCTCGTTTGGCGCTCCCGTTGAATGCGCAAGACGTTTACCACATCCGCCCTGGGCAACACCCGGTCCAAATCGTGCGAAACCCCTACTCCAAGCCGCTCCAGGCCTGAAGGGATCAGGGTGGGCGGACCGGCCACGGTGACCCGGGCCCCCAGTCTCTTAAGACCCCAGATGTTCGACCGGGCCACCCGGCTGTGGAGGATGTCGCCGACGATGAGGACGTGGAGACCGGCCAGCGTCCCGCGGCATTCCCGGATCGTGAATATGTCCAAAAGTGCCTGGGTCGGGTGCTCGTGCATGCCGTCCCCGGCGTTGATCACTGCTGCGCCGACGGACCGGGCGAGCATCGCCGGAACCCCGGCGGCGGGGTGGCGGATGACGACGATGTCGGCGCCCAGGGCGGCCAGCGTCCTGGCGGTGTCGGTCACGCTCTCCCCCTTGACGACGCTGGATGAGGGAACAGCGATGTTGACCACATCCGCGCTCATCCACTTGCCCGCGAGCTCAAACGACGTCCGGGTGCGGGTGCTCGGCTCGTAAAACAGATTGACCATGACTTGCCCCCGCAAGGTGGGCAGCTTCTTGACCGCCCGGCGGAAAATGTCCTTGCAGGCGGCGGCCGTATCCAGAATTCGGACGATGTCCTCCGCGGTCAGATCCCGCATCCGGATCAAGCTGCGGTGCGCCCAGCCCACGTCTCTCCCTCCCCTGATGCGTACCCTCCGGCGGCGAGCGGTGCCGGCCCCTTGCTCGCGAGGCCGGACCTCACGAGCGGGAAACCACCGCTTCGCGCAGCGCATCGCCTTCCCGTTCTCCGGCCGGGCTCTCTTCGGCTTGCGGCAGCACCAGGTTGAGGATGACCCCGACTACCGTGGCCAGGGCCATGCCGTGCAGCTCGAAGGGCCCCAACCGAAGGGCGGCGCCGCCGATGCCGGTAACCAAAATGACGGAAGCGATGATGAGATTGCGCTTCTGAGACAGATCGACCCGGCTTTCCACCAAGGTGCGCACGCCTGACGCCGCAATGGTGCCGAACAACACGATGGCCACACCGCCCATGACCGGAACCGGCACCGTTTGGATGAGCGCGCCCAGTTTGGGAATGAACGATAGCGCCACCGCCATCGCGGCCGTCAGGCCAATGACCCGGACCGCATACACCCGGGTGATGGCCATGACGCCGACGTTCTCGCCGTAGGTGGTGTTGGGCGGGCCGCCGAACAATCCCGCCAGTGTCGTCGCCAGGCCGTCCCCCAGAAGCGTGCGGTGCAAGCCCGGCCGCTCATAAAAGTTCCGGCCGACGATGCGGCTCAGCACCAGCACATCGCCCAAATGCTCCGCCAGGGTGACGACGGCCACAGGCGCCATCACCAAAACGGCGCCCAGATCGAAGCGGGGCGCCGTGAACTCCGGCACGCCGAGCCACGCGGCCTCGCGCACCGGCGTGAAGTCGACAAGACCTAACAGCCACGCGGCGGTGTACCCGCCGGCGACGGCCACAAGGACGGGAATCATCGACAGCCAGCCGCGCGAAAGCAACGCCGCTCCGATGGCCACCGCCAGGGTGATGAGAGCCGCCTGCACCCCCGGGTCAGCCAACGTGACCCCTTCGCCGAGCAATCCGGCCATATCCAGCGCCGCGGGAGCCAGGCCTAAACCGATCACCATGATCACCGGCCCGATGACGACCGGCGGGATGACCCGCCGCAACCAACCGACGCCGACCATGGCAATGACCGCCGCGACGGCGGTGTACACCAATCCGGCGACGACAACGCCGCCCATGGCGTAGGGAATTCCCCACCGCTCGGACGCGATGACAAAGCTCAGCGGCGCGATGAAAGCGAACGACGAACCGAGGTAGGCCGGTACTTGGCCGCCAGTGACCAAGAGGAACAAGAGCGTTCCGGCGCCCGACGTAAACAAGGCCACGGCCGGGTTTAGGCCGGTCAGAACCGGCACGAGCACGGTGGCGCCGAACATCGCAAACAAATGCTGCAGGCTCAAGGGCACAAGCTGCGCCAACGGCAACCGGTCATGGACATCCACCACAGAAGTCCTCATTGGGCTTCCTCCTCCGGATCGCGTTTTTGCCCGGGCTTTTCGGGCTCCTGAATGACGACCTCATCGCGGCCGTCGACTTCCGCCAGGCGCACGCTGACGACTTCCTGGCGGGAAGTGGGCAAGTTTTTCCCGACAAAATCGGCCCGGATGGGCAGTTCCCGGTGACCCCGGTCTACGAGGACCGCGAGCTGAATGCGGTCCGGCCTCCCAAGGTCGATGAGGGCATCCAGCGCGGCCCGGGCCGTTCGGCCGGTGTACAGGACATCGTCCACCAGGACGATGGTTTTGCGGTTGATGTCGTACGGGATCTCGGTGCGGCGGACGACGGGCTGGTGAGCGACGGTGGACAAGTCGTCCCGGTACAAGGTGATGTCCAACACTCCGACGGGAACCGGTGTTCCCTCAATGGCAAGAACCTGCTGCGCCAGCCGGTAGGCCAAGGGCACTCCCCTGGTATGAATTCCCACCAGCCCGAGATGGGTTGTGCCCCCGTTCCGCTCGACGATTTCGTGGGCGATCCGCGTCAACGCGCGGCGCAGGGCCGGGGCATCCATCACCCGCACTTTGTCCACAAGCGCCATAGGCTCCCTCCTCGCGACGGGGCGCCTGGGGCGGGCACAAAAAAACTTCCTGCCGCCCCCGGCAAGAAGTCCTCACAATGCGCCCCGCCGCGGCCATGGGCCGTGCGGTGCGGGCTTTGCACTTGTGACGGCTCCTTACCGGCCTCACGGGACCGATTTAAAGGCGCCCCATACGTTTGGTTCCAGTCTAGTCGATCATCGAGCCGGTGTCAACCGGCCGCTCATCCTCAAGGCGGGCTTGCCCGGCCCAGGACCCGGGTGCGACAGGCGTCTTTCGACGCTTACCCGCGCGCTTCCCGGCGCAGCGCGTCCAGCACCTGCTCGATATGGCCGGGCAGCGGCGCCTCAAACGTCATCCACTCTCCCGTCCGGGGATGTCGAAACGACAAGCGGCGGGCATGGAGGCACTGGCCGGCCAAGTTCCAAGGGCACCGGCGGCGGCTGTACGTTGGGTCGCCAACGACGGGATGGCCAATATAGGCCATGTGCACCCGGATCTGGTGGGTTCGCCCCGTCTCAAGCGCGGCCTGGACGTACGTATACTCGGGAAACCGCTCCAACACGGCATAGTGCGTCACCGCAGGCCGGCCGCCGGGAACGACCGCCATGCGCTTGCGGTCTGCCGGGTGCCGCCCGATGGGGGCGTCGATTCGGCCCCGGTCCGCCTGCACCCGGCCGTGGACGACGGCCACGTATTCCCTCCGGGCTTCTTTCGCCGACAGCTGCCGGGTCAATGAGAGGTGGGCTGCGTCGTTTTTCGCGACCACCAATAGCCCGGAGGTCCCCTTGTCCAGGCGGTGAACAATTCCCGGCCGCTCCTGACCCCCTATGCCGGAAAGCTTCTCGGCGTGGAACAACAGCGCGTTGACCAGCGTCCCTTCCCGGTTTCCCGCGGCCGGATGCACAACCATTCCCTGGGGCTTGTTGATCACGATGACGTCATCGTCTTCGTAGACGACGTCCAGAGGAATGGGCTGCGGCCGGGCGGCTGCGGGTTCGGGCGGGGGGACTTCCACCTCGACGCTTTGGCCGGGCCGGATCTTGAGACTGGCCGCAGCGGGCCGGCCGTCCACTCGCACGCGGCCGTCCGCGATGAGGCGCTGGACAAACGACCGGGATGGAACCACCCCTTGGGTGGCCAACCACCGATCGAGCCGGACCGTCGGGGCGTGCTCCGGGACGACGAGCCGGACATGTCTGGCCTCAAGCATCCTGCACCCCGGCGCCGCCCCGCCGGAACACAATGAACCAGGACAAGATGGCCGCCCCGGACACGATGCACGCGTCCGCGAGGTTGAACACCGGCCAAATCAGGGGGTCGATGAAATCGACCACCGCTCCCCGAAAGAGCCGATCGATCAAGTTGCCCGACGCCCCGCCGAGTCCGAGGGCGATGCCGATCCGGGCCCCGACCGGTTGCCGGCGGATGAACTGCCGGTTCCTCCAGGCGAGCCAAAGCAAAAACAGCGCCACGCCGCTCAGCAAAGCCGGCTGGTGCGTAAAGAATCCAAACGCCGCCCCCGGGTTGTGGATCCGGGTGAGGTACACAAATCCAGGTACCACGGCCACCGATTCGCCCGGGGCGAGGCGTTCTAGAACCCACCATTTGGTCGCCTGGTCCGCGGCCACCACTGCCAGGCCGACCCAAGCCGCGCGCACCCGCCGTTCGGGCCTCCCTTCCCGTTGTCGGACCCATTCTAGCACAGGCCGCCACCGACAACAACGGGCCCGCGGTGCGGCGGATAGACCCGAGAGTCAGCGCTCCGGGGCTTCATCGCCAGCCTCGTCCTGGAGTGTGTTGGACGTCCCGTGACGGGCTACATCGTTCCAGGCGTCCTCCCCGTCGTAGCCGGCTCCTCCCCGGAAGCTGCGCCCGAAAGGCGGCGACAGCACCGCCTCTTCCGCCGGGCGGTTCATGTGGACGCCGGGATGCGGCCCATGGCCTGTCACCGGCACCCGGTCGGTCCCCTGCGGCTCGTCCTGAGCCTGGCAGCCCGCGCACTCGCTGGCCCACGGGACCGCGAACAGCCGATCCAAAGGAATGGGCCTGCCGCAACGGCGGCAGACGCCGTACGTCCCTGACTCAAAACGGTTCAGCGCCTCTTCGACTTGGCCCAACAGCCGGCGGGTGTTGGATGCCATGCCGAGGTCGGTCTGGCGCGCCGCCAGTTCGCTGCCGAGATCAGCCGGGTGCTGGTCGTACAATGACAGCTCCCCGACCCCGCCCGTCTCCGCGTCGGAAAACCCCCAGCGCCGCAAAACGCCCAGCGATGCCCGCAGCCGGCGCCGTTCCCGCAACAGCCGGCTGCGCAACCGTTGCTTGAGGTCCTCGGTAAGCGGGGCCAATGGCCCTCCCCTCCCCCAGCGCGCGAGGGCTGCTTACGGGCTCAGTTCGCCCTGGACGATGCGGGCGATATCGGCCACAAACTCGCCGATGATGGGCAAGTTGAGCATCGCCAGCCGGCCGAGCACGTAAAGGAACACAGCGCCAATGAGGGTAAAGCCGACCGCGACGCCGAATCCCCGGGCCACCCCCGACGTGAAGCTGAGAACGATCATTCGCCGGGGAGAACGGTACAGCTCGATCAGTTCGGCCAGACTGTGCCGCTCCATCAACGTCAGGAGGCTCTCGACCCGGACGAGGAATTTCTCCACCAGCTTCCGGTTGACTCCCTCCCGCATCGCCGCCGCCCCGATCGCCGCGGATTGCGGCGCGTGCCGCTTCCGTAGCATTCCCCCCGGGGCCGGAGCCTCATGCCACTGCCTTGGGCTCAAGCGCCGGGGCCGTAATGGACGCGAACGACCGACGCACACCGCCGGCACAAATGCGGATGCTCCGCGTCGGATCCAACGGTTTCCGAATAACGCCAGCACCGCACGCATTTTTCTCCCGGCGCCCGGCTCACCGCCACCGCCAGCGCCTCATCGCGCACCGCTCCCCCGGGAGCCGGAGTGCCCGGATCGTGGATCCGCACGTGCGATACAATGAACGCCTCAGCCAGCTGCTCCGGCGTAAAACCGGCCAGTTGATCCGCTCCGACAGCCGACGGATACAGGTCGATCGCCGCCTCGGTCGAGGCGCCGATGAGCCGGGATGTGCGGGCTTGTTCCAACGCCTTCGCCACCAGCCGCCGCGCGTCGAGAAGTTTTTCCCAGCGGGCTAAAAGCTCCGCTTCCTCGCGGGTCTCCTCCCGAAATTCCGGCCAAGTGGTCAGGTGAACGCTCTCTTGGGCCCGCGCGTGCGCCGGCAAGTGTTGCCAGATCTCGTCCGCGGTGAAGGCCAGAACCGGAGCGATGAGCTGCGTCAGGGTCACCAGAATCTCCCAAAGGGCCGTTTGCGCCGACCTTCTTTCCTGGGATCGGGGACCCTCGCAATACAGCCGGTCCTTGAGGGCGTCCAGATAAAATCCGCCCATGTCGACCGCGCAGAAGTGGTGCACCTGGTGGTAGACGACGTGGTACTCGTAATCCCGGTACGCCTTGATCGCCCGGCGGGCCAGGCGGCGCACCCTGAGCAGCGCCCACCGGTCGATCTCTTCCATCTCTTCAACGGGCACTCGATCCCGGACCGGATCGAAGCCGGCGGTGTTGCCCAGCAGGAAGCGGGCCGTGTTTCGGATGCGCCGGTACCCGTCAGCCAGCTGGGCCAAAATCCCCTCGGAGATGCGAACGTCGCTGCGATAGTCGACGGACGCGGTCCACAGGCGCAAGATGTCGGCTCCGTATCGCTGAACCACCGCTTGCGGCTCCACTACGTTGCCCAGAGACTTGGACATCTTCCGTCCTTCGTCGTCCACCACGTACCCGTGGGTCAACACGGATCGATACGGCGCGCGGCCCCGGGTGGCCACTGCAGTGAGCAGGGAGGACTGGAACCAGCCCCGGTGTTGGTCGCTGCCTTCCAGGTACATATCGGCCGGCCAGCCGAGCTCCGGCCGCTCTTCCAGCACCGCGGCGTGGGACGAGCCGGAGTCGAACCACACGTCCATGATGTCGGTTTCCTTATCGAACTCGCGGCCGCCGCACCCCGGACACGTCTTGCCTTCGGGCAAAATGTCCCGCGCATCCCGCAGGAACCATCCGTCGGATCCTTCCCGCCGCACCATGGCCGCTACAGCTTTGATGGTCTCATCGTCGATGAGGTGCCGGCCGCACGCCCGGCACGTGAAGATGGGGATAGGCACGCCCCACACCCGCTGGCGGGAGATGCACCAATCGACCCGGTCTCGCACCATGCTCGCGATGCGCTCCTCGCCCCACGATGGGATCCAGCGCACATCAGCGATGGCCGCCAGCGCGTTGTCCCGGAACCCGTTGACCGATGCGAACCATTGCTCCGTGGCTCGGAAGATGACCGGATTGCGGCAGCGCCAGCAGTGGGGGTACTGGTGATCGACCGACAGATTGCGCAAAAGCCGCCCCGCCCGGTCGAGATCCTCCACGATGGGGCCGTTGGCATCGCTCACGCTCATCCCGGCGTACGGGCCGGCCTCCCCGGTAAACCGCCCCCTGGCGTCGACGGGCGCGAAAACGGGAAGGCCGTACCGCTGGCCTACGACGTAGTCT
Source organism: Bacillota bacterium (assembly GCA_017656145.1). Classification (GTDB taxonomy): domain Bacteria; phylum Bacillota; class Limnochordia; order Limnochordales; family ZCTH02-B6; genus JACDOI01. The sequence continues at coordinate 34,746 of JACDOI010000016.1, forward strand.
TCCAGCCCGTGGCCCGGCGCGGTGTGGACGCAGCCGGTTCCTTGTTCGAGGGTGACGTGCTCGCCCAGGATGATGGGGCTGTCCCGCTCCATGAGCGGATGGCGGGTCACCACCCCTTCCAGTTCGCGGCCGTTCCACCGGCCCAGGATGCCCCGGACCGTGAGCCCGATCGCCGCCGCCGCCTGCTCCAGCAAGCCTTCGGCCAAAAGCAGCCGGCCCCGGTCCGTGTCGGCCAGGCAGTAGCGAAAGTCGGGATGAACGGCAATGGCCATGTTGGCCGGGATCGTCCACGGCGTGGTGGTCCAGATGGCCACCGCTGCACCTTCGGGGAGGACGCCCTTGCCGTCGATGACAGGAAAGGTAACGTAAATCGAAGGAGATCGGTGTTCGTGGTACTCGATCTCCGCTTCGGCCAGGGCCGTCTCGCAGTGAGGGCACCAGTAAACGGGCTTTTTGCCCTTGTAAATGTAACCTCGCCGGGCCATCTCACCGAACACTTCCACCTGCCGGGCTTCGTAGGCCGGGTCGAGGGTTAGGTAGGGGTTGTCCCAGTCACCCCAAACGCCTAGGCGGCGGAATTGCTGCCGGTGGATGTCCACGTAGCGGAGCGCGTACTCCCGGCAGCGCCGGCGAAAGTCCACAGGGTCGACCGAATGGCGGTCGATGCCTTCTGCCGTAATAATCGCGTGTTCGATAGGCAGGCCGTGGGTATCCCACCCCGGCACGTACGGGCAATGGTACCCGTCCATGCTGTGCGACCGGATGACGATATCCTTGAGGATCTTGTTGAACGCCGTGCCGATGTGGATGTCCCCGTTCGCATAAGGAGGCCCGTCATGCAGGATGAACACCGGCCGTCCCTGCTCGCGGCCAAGTTCCTGCAGGCGCTCATACAGCCGGCTCTCCTCCCAGCGGCGCAACAGCTCCGGCTCCCGCCGGCTCAAGTTCGCCCGCATCGGAAACCCGGTCTTGGGCAACTGCAGCGTCTGCTGGTAATCGACATCGCTGGCTTTATCCATCGACAACGACCTCCTAAGAAAAAAACCCGTCCCGGAAAGGGACGGGTCAATTCCCGCGGTACCACCCTTGTTGAACCCCGGTCTACCCCGGGCGTTCCACTCGTTGGCCGATAACGGCGGCTTCCGGCCCAGTCTACTCGCCGAAACGCTTCGCGCCCCGGCTTTCGGTGGGCAGCTCCGGGGTGATCTTCAGCGGGCGGCAGCCGCCGGGCTTCCACCGGCCCCCGGCTCGCTTTGGCGGCCGTCTCCGCCTACTGTCCCCTTCATCGCCTTTGTCGATCCCGGCTGTGGAACGGGCGGCGTCATTCCGCCCGGTTGCCCTCATCCTCCTGCTCTTCGCTGTCGCCTTCGCCCTCACTCGCCGCCAACGCCTCCTCCGGTTCGCCGGCCCCGGATTCATCCGACGCCGGCGGGGCGGCGGTGAGGTGGACGAGCACGTACAGCGCTCCGGCCGTAAGCAAGGCGGCACAGACGATCTTGCCTACCGGCGACGCCGGAATGATGATCAGGCACCATGCAAACATCAGATACCCCAGGATCAGCCCGACGACGGTGATCAAGAACGACAAGTCGAGCCGCTCCAAAAAGCTCGGCGCGGCAGCGGCGGCGCCGCTCGGGCCGGCTTCCACCGCCCAGCGGAAACCGCGCATGCGGCCCTCGGGGTCCAGAGACGCCTGGCTGTAATCGTACGTCGTCGTGGCACAACCTTGCGGGCATTCGAATCGCCAGACGTTGTAGTACAGCACCGGCCGACCTTCCGCGTTCACCGTCCGGTGGGTCGTCCGGGTGCCCTCCATGCGGCTGCCGCAGGCCGGGCAGTACTTCTTGCGGGACAACGGCCTCCACCTCGCCTGTGACAGAGCGTCGGCACATCCTGTTAGAGCACTATTACTACATCGGCACGGACTTTGTCAACGGGAAGCAACCGCCGGTCCGGACGGCCCCGGTGCGGCGATGAAACGGCGCCCGGGTTCGGGCGCATCAACGGCTTATCCTCCGATCCGTTGCGGCCGCGGACCGGCGCTCGCTCGGTCCTGGCTTACCGTCCGGCAAGCGGCGTCCCTTCAGCCCGTACCAGCTCGGCCAGGGCGGCGTCGACCTCTCGGTACAGGCGCTCAAACTCGGCCGACGTCCGGTCGGTATCGAGCAGACGGAAAAACTTTTCCTTCACCTTCTCCATCTCCATCCGCTCGGCGACGAGCACTGCGCCCACGGTCGACCACCCCTTTCTAAACGAACGCGGCAACCGGGGCGTGTTGCGCGCCCGGCCTTGGACAACCGATAGAATGTACCGTACGCCGTGGAAGTTCGAGGTGTTCCGAGAGATTCCTCCGTCAACGCGGCGAATTTCGGTGCCCGGCGGCCTCGGTCGCATCCGGCCGCGCCCGTTCGAATTCAAGGACCCGGCGCCACGTGTCCCCCCGCAGCCCTCGCCGCATAGCCTCCAGCGTCAGGACGTCCGGCGGCTGCACATTGCCGAGGCTGACATTGGGTCCGAGCTTGGCGAGCAGCGCTTGCTGCTGGGCGGGTTTCGGTGCCTCCCACATGACGCCGTCGAGGGATGGGATTCGAGCGACGATGGCTTCAAGCAGCGACTCCCGCACCTCGCCGCGGGGACCGAAGATGCCGACGTCGCGACCCGAGTCCCGCCCTTCCACGATGACCTTGAAAGCACCCTCGGCCAAATCCTCTTCCACCTGTTCTGCGACCCGAGCGGGATGCAGAGGCCGCTGAGGATCTTTCTTTCCCACCTCGCTCAAGACGCCGAACCCCATCGCCCGCGCCCGGCGCATCAAGGCCTTGCGCTGATCCGGAGCCAAGTCGATGGTTCCTTCGGACACCTCGATGAACGAAAAGCCGAGTTCGGCCGCGGCGTCGAGGAATTCGGCGGCCGTTCCCTGGTGAACGGCCACCTCCAGGAGAGTTCCCCCCGGATACACGTCCACGCCCGCGTCCCGGATAGCCCGGATCTTCTCAGCCAGCGCCCGGGGCGGGTACAACAGCGACGTACCGAATGCCAGTTTGACGAAATCGATGTGCTCCGCCACAAGTTCCAGCCAATCCCGGGTCTCAGCCGGCCCCAGGCCCTTATCGATGACCATCGTCAGACCGCGGGTGCGCGGTTTCGTTTCCCGGCCCGGCACGGGGCAAAAAACCGCGCCGCACAGCCGATTCGCCTCCACGCCGCCCCCACGACCTGCGCGCATATCCGTTCCTCCTCCCGCTTGCCCCGGCTCGTCCCGCCGGGCCGCCCGTAGCAATCTATGCGCCATGGCCAATATTGTCACTCTACGCTGCGAAGTGCTACACTGGCAGGGGCGGCCCGTCCGCCGGCCCCAAGCGTTTTCTCCAACGGAGGGATCCGTCATGGCACAACGGCGCAGACCGAAGATCACCATCGTCGGAGCGGGAAACGTGGGCGCCACCGCGGCGCACTGGGCGGCGGCCAAGGAACTGGGCGACATCGTGCTTGTGGACGTGGTCGAGGGACTGCCGCAGGGCAAGGCGCTGGACTTATTGGAAGCGGGCCCAGTGGAGGGATTCGACGTCCGGATCACAGGCACCAACAGTTACGAAGAGACCGCGGGGTCCGACGTCATCGTCGTCACCGCCGGAATCGCCCGCAAGCCCGGCATGTCCCGGGACGACCTCTTGAAGACGAACTACAACATCGTCCGCAGCGTCGTAGAACAATGCGCGCGCTACTCCCCCGAAGCATACTTGATCGTCGTGAGCAACCCCGTTGACGTCATGACGTACGCTGCATGGAAGGTCAGCGGGTGGCCGACCCACCGGGTCATGGGAATGGCCGGGGTGCTGGATTCGACCCGATTCCGCACCTTCCTCGCGATGGAGCTCGGCGTTTCCGTCGAGGATATCAGCGCCTTCGTCATGGGCGGCCACGGCGATGAGATGGTACCGCTGGTGCGGTACTCGTACGCCGGCGGCATCCCCGTTGAGAAGCTGTTGCCTAAGGAAACCCTGGACCGTATCGTGGAGCGGACCCGCAAGGGCGGCGGCGAAATCGTCAGCCTGCTCAAGACCGGAAGCGCCTTCTATGCGCCGGGCGCATCGGTGGTTCAGATGGTGGAAGCCATCGTCAAGGACAAGAAGCGGCTCATTCCGGTCATCGCGTACTTGAACGGCGAGTACGGAGAGCGGGACATCTACGTCGGCGTTCCCGTTATCCTGGGCGCCGGCGGGGTCGAGCGGGTTGTAGAGATCGATTTGACTGAGGAAGAGCGGGCCGCGTTCAAACGGTCGGTGGAGGCGGTTCGGAAACCCCTTCAGACCTTGGAGCTGTAGGGCACCCCGCTGGGTCCAGGGCGGGACTCGCCGGAGAACAATCGCACAGCCGGGCGGGACAGACCCGCCCGGCTGTTTCGCGGTTTTGTCGCAAAATGGGCGCCGCGCTTGCCCGCCATCCGGTTTGCTTCACTCGGTCAAAAGGGCGAACCGCAGGGCGAACAGTACCGCCAGAACATAGACGAGCCAGTGCACCTGCTTGCCCTTGCCGGCGATGATCTTGACCACCGGGTAGCTGATAAACCCCAAAGCGATGCCTGTCGCGATGCTGTACGTGAGCGGCATGCCGAGCACCGTCATAAACGCCGGCAACGCCTCGGAAAAGTCGTCCCACTCGATCCGGGTCACCGACTGCATCATGAGGGCGCCGACCACGATGAGGGCCGGAGCGGTGGCCGCCGGCACGTCGGCGACCATGCGGACGACCGGCGCAAAGAATAAGGAAAGCAAAAACGCGCCGGCCACCACGACGCCCACCAGGCCCGTCCGGCCTCCGGCGGAGACACCGCTGGCCGACTCGATGTACGTCGTCACCGTGGGCGTTCCCGCGACCGCGCCGGCCATGGTCCCCAGCGCGTCGGCCAACAGGGCTTTCTGCGCCCGAGGCAGGCGGCCTTGCGGGTCCAAGAATCCGGCCCGGGTGGACACGCCCACCAAGGTGCCCAGGGTGTCGAACAAGTCGACGAACAAAAAGGCGACGACGATCTCCAAAAGCCCCAACTGCAGGGCCGCCATCACGTCCAGTTTCCCGAACACCGACTGCCAGACGGCAAAGCGCGGCAGTTCCACAACGCTGCCGGGCGGCGGGGCCATCCCTAGCGCGACCGCGGCCGCGGCGGTGGCCAAGATCCCCCAAAGAATCGCGCCCTTGACCTGCAAGGCAAAGAGACCCGCGGTCAGCACCGTCCCGGCCAAGGCCAACAGCGGTCCCGGCTGGGTCAGATCGCCCAGGCCGACGAGGGTCGCAGGGTTGTCGACGATCAATCCGGCGTTTTGCATGCCGATAAAGGCGATAAACAGTCCGATGCCAGCGCTGATGGCCACTTTCAGGCCTGCGGGGACCGCCGCAATCAACGTCTCCCTCACCCGCGTCAACGTCAGGAGAACGAACACTATCCCTGAGATGAACACCGCACCCAGGGCGGTCTCCCACGGGATGCCGCGGTCCAAGACGATGGAGAACGCGAAGTACGCGTTGAGGCCCATGCCCGGCGCCAGCGCGAACGGATAGTTGGCCAAAAAGGCCATGAGAAGCGTCGCTACCGCTGATGCGATCACCGTTGCGACCAGCACCCCGTCGAAAGGCATTCCGGCATTGGACACGATGGCAGGATTGACGAAAATGATATAGGCCATCGTCATAAACGTCGTCAGGCCCGCAATGACCTCGGTGCGGACCGTCGTCCCGTTCTCCCGCAACCGGAACCAGCGTTCAAGGACGCCTCGCTCCTCGGCGGGCGTCGGGCCTGCCGTGCTCATTCGACAACCCCTCCTGATCCGAAAACGCCTCCATTTCTCGGGCCAAATCATTCGACCATAAACCCGTATTTTCCTTCCGCATGACACGTAGATCGTCCGGGAAAATCGCCCTTCCGCCCGCCGTATTCCGTGCACGGGCGGTCGAGCCGATCTTCCCGCCCCGAATCCATGGTCTATTTTGTGCGGAAGCTATTGACAGTCCCCGGATGCCCGGTATATTAGATCCTGGTAGCACTCGGGGTTCGCGAGTGCTAATCGACCTCGCCCATTCACCCACAAAAAGGAGGGAAATATTTGTGAAGCTCGTTCCGCTGGGGGACCGGGTCGTCGTGAAAGCCATCGAGCAGGAGGAGAAGACCAAAGGCGGCATTGTGCTGCCCGACACGGCCAAAGAGAAGCCCCAGGAGGGCGAAGTTTTGGCTGTCGGCTCCGGGCGGCTCCTGGACAACGGCGAGCGGGTGCCGCTCGAGGTCAAAGTCGGCGACCGGGTCGTGTTTGCCAAGTACGGCGGGACCGAGGTCAAGCTGAACGGCGAGACCTACATCATCCTGCGCGAGTCCGACATTCTGGCGATTTCCAAGGCCGACTAAACCTCATCACGACAACCGATCCCAGAGGAGGGCAACGAGATGTCTGCCAAGCAGCTCGCCTTCAATGTGGAAGCCCGGCGGGCCCTGGAGCGGGGCGTCAGCGCGGTAGCCGACGCGGTGAAGGTAACCCTCGGGCCTAAGGGCCGCAACGTGGTGCTTGAGAAGAAGTACGGCGCCCCCACCATCACCAAGGACGGCGTCACCGTCGCCAAGGAGATCGAGCTCCAGGATCCGTACGAAAATATGGGGGCCCAGCTCTGCAAGGAAGTCGCATCCAAGACCAACGACGTAGCCGGTGATGGGACCACCACCGCTACCGTTCTGGCGCAGGCCATCGTCTTGGAGGGCATGAAGAACGTCGCGGCCGGCGCCAACCCGATGCTCGTTAAGAAGGGGATCGACCGGGCGGTCGAGACCGCGGTAGAAGAGATCAAGAAGATGGCGATCCAGGTCGAGGGCAAGGAGGACATCGCCCACGTCGCGGCCATCTCCGGCAACGACCCCGAGATCGGCACTCTGATCGCCGACGCCATGGACAAGGTCGGCAAGGACGGCGTCATCACCGTCGAGGAAGCCAAAGGCACCACCACGACGGTCGACATCGTCGAAGGCATGGAGTTTGATAAGGGCTACCTCTCCGCCTACTTCGTCACCAACGCCGAAGCGATGGAGGCGGAGTTGGAGGAACCGTTCATCCTCATCCACGAGAAGAAGATCTCCAACGTTCACGACCTGTTGCCGCTTCTGGAGAAGGTCGTTCAGGCCGGCCGGCCGTTGCTCATCATCGCCGAGGATGTGGAAGGCGAAGCCTTGGCCACGCTGGTGGTCAACAAGATCCGCGGCACGCTCAACGTCTGCGCGGTCAAGGCGCCCGGCTTCGGTGACCGGCGCAAGGCCATGCTGGAGGACATTGCGATCCTGACCGGCGGCCGGTTCATCTCCGAGGATCTCGGCACGAAGCTTGAGAACGTCACCCTCGACATGCTGGGCCGGGCCCGCAAGGTGCGGGTGACCAAGGACAAGACCACCATCGTCGAAGGCAAGGGCGAAAAGAGCGCCGTCCAGGGCCGCATCGAGCTGATCAAGCGGCAGATCGAGGAAACCGATTCGGACTACGATCGGGAGAAGCTCCAGGAGCGGCTGGCCAAGCTTGCCGGCGGCGTGGCGGTCATCAAGGTGGGCGCGGCCACCGAGACCGAGCTCAAGGAGAAGAAGCACCGCATCGAAGACGCGGTTCATGCGACCCGGGCTGCCGTGGAGGAGGGCATTGTCGCTGGCGGCGGCACCGCCTTCATCCGGGCCATCCCCGCCTTGGACAAGATCCAGGCTGAGGGCGATGAGCTTGTCGGGATCCGCATCGTGAAGAAGGCTCTGGAGGAGCCGGTTCGGCAAATCGCCTTCAACGCCGGCTTCGAGGGCTCGGTCATCGTCGAGCGGGTCAAGTCCGAGCAGGGCAACGTCGGCTTCGACGCCCGGGCCGAGCAGTTCGTCGACATGATCAAGGCAGGCATCGTCGACCCGGCCAAGGTGACCCGCACCGCGCTGCAGAATGCAGCGAGCATCGCGTCGATGGTGCTGACCACCGAAGCGCTGGTGTCCGAGATTCCGAAAAAGGAGAAGAACCAGCCCAATCCCCCGGGCGGCGATATGGACTTCTGATCCGCAGCCGTTGTCCGGTTGGCGGCCAAGACAAGAGGGGAAGGCCGATGCGCCTTCCCCTTCGCGCGCCCGGCATCCAGGCTGACCCTTTCCTAGTACATGAACATGCCGCCGTTGACAAACAAGAGCTGGCCGGTGATGTAGTCCGAACCCGGACCTGCCAAAAATACGGCCGCCGCGCCGACATCGTCGAAGTTGGCAAGGCGGCCCATGGGAATCTGATCCAGCATCCGCCGCACGGCCGCCGGATCGTCAAGGCCGAAGCGATCGACCACATCCTTGGTGGGCACGAATCCAGGGCACAGGGCGTTCACCGTTACTGCCGGCGCCAAGTCGTGGGCCATGGCCTTAGTCAAAGCCAAAACGCCCCCCTTGGCGGCGCAGTAGTTGGCCCCGTTGCGCCGGCCCCGGATGCCGGTAGACGCCCCGATGTTGATGATCTTTCCCCTGCCCTGCCGCAACATGATCCGGGCCGCAGCCTGGGAGCAAACGAATGTCCCCGTGAGGTTGGCCCGCAGCACGTCGTCCCACATGTTCCGGGTCATCTCCAAAAACGGCGCGTCCAGGGCCAAGCCGGCGTTGTTCACCAGGACGTCGAGGCGGCTGTACCGCTCCAACGTCCGGTCCATCATCCGGGCCACCGCCTGTTCATCGGTCACATCGGCCTCCACCGCCATCGCCTCGCAGCCTTCCTCAGCAAGCCGATCCACGACCCCCTCCGCCTCCCGCCGGGACGAGCGGTAGTTGACCACCACCCGGGCGCCGGCCCGGGCCAGCGCTGAAGCGATCCCGGCCCCGATGCCCCGCCCGGCTCCCGTCACAAGTGCCACTTGCCCGTCCAGGGTTCCCACTGTCGTCCGATGCCTCCCTTCTTGAACAGCGCTTTCGTCCCGCATTGCCACCTCACAGGCCGCGGCGGCGGAACAGCCTGCGCTCCGCCCAATCCACAAGGCAATAGGTCGCCGTCGACACCGCGAGCAATAGAACGATGCTGCTCATCACCAGCGTCATGTTGAACACTTGCCCGCCGTAGATGATGAGGTACCCAAGCCCCGTGCCGGAAACGAGAAACTCGCCCATGATCGTCCCCACCCACGCCAGGCCGATGTTGACCTTCACCGCCGCCACCAGGGCCGGCACCGCGCCGGGGAGCACGACCTTGGCGAACACCTGCCACCGCGTCGCGCCGAACGACCGCAGAAGCCGGACTTTATCCGGGTCCGTTTCCCGGAAAGCGGTGTGCAGCATGACGATGGTGACGACTACCGCCACAGCAATCGCCATGGCCACTACAGCCTGGGCGTTGGTGCCGAGCCATACGATGAACACCGGTCCCAGGCTCACCTTAGGCACGCTGTTGAGGACGACCAGGTACGGGTCGAACACCCGAGCCCAGAAAGGAAACCACCACATGACCGAGGCGACGAGCAGCCCCAGCACCGTCGCGGCGCCAAACCCTAACAGCGTGCGCGACACGGTGGCACCCAGGTGCACCCAAAGCTCGCCGCCTGTGGCCATGCGGGCGATCTCCTGCCACACCTTGCTCGGCTGGCTGACGATGAACGGGTTGAGCCACCCGCTCCGCGCGCCGAGCTCCCAGGCGGCCACCAGCGCGACGAGCAACACCACCTGGGTAGCCGTCACCGCCGCCGCCTGCCGCCGCCGGCGGCGCAAATACGCCCGGTGGGCCGGCGAAACGGCGGATGCCGCCATCCTCCCATCTTGCGGCGACGGCCTGTCAAATCTGGACATCGAGGTCCCTCCAGATGTCCCGAAAGTAGCGGCTGAAGCCGGGAAGCTCCCGAACTTCTACCGGGGACCGGCGGGGCGAAAGTTCGATGGCGTATTCTCGCTTAATCCGGGCGGGCCGGCGAGTCAGCACCACGACCCGATCCGCCATCGAGACAGCCTCGGCGATGTCATGGGTGACCAAAATGGCCGTCCTTCGTTGCTCCCGCAAGATCTGGCTGACCTCCTGTTCCAGCTGCAGTCGCGTCTGGTAGTCGAGAGCGGAAAACGGCTCATCCAAAAGCAATACCTGGGGATCCAGGGCCAGCGTCCGCACAAGGGCAGCCCTCTGCCGCATGCCGCCCGAAAGATGCGCCGGAAACCGGTCGACAAATTCCGCCAGACCGTAGGCGGCAAGAAGCCCCCGAACCCGCTCGACATTGGCCGGCGTCCGCCGCCCCTGGACCTCAAGCCCCAGCAGGCAATTGTCCAGCACCGTGCGCCAGCCCAAGAGGTGATCGTGCTGCATCATGTAGCCCACCAGCCGGTTGGGGCCCCGCACGGGGACGCCGCCCACCACCACTTCCCCCTCGTCGGGCCGGACCAGCCCGGCGATCAAGGAGAGGAGGGTCGTCTTCCCGCACCCGCTGGGCCCCACCAAGCTCACGAACTCGCCTTCTTCCACGTCAAGGGACAAGTCTTGCACGGCTCGGGCCTCTCCGCTTTGGGTGTGGTATGTGACGGTGACCCGGCGCAGCTCGACCACGGGCACCCGGTTTCACCTCCGCTGGTGCCGACGTGCAGGTTGGCTTTGCCGCCTGGCGAAAGGATGCGCCGGACGGCAAAGCCGGGTTTGTCGCACTACTCCTCCCCGTTCACCACCCGCTCGGCGAACGTGTTCGTCATGACCTCATCGAAAGGAACCGGATGCGGCAACTCTCCCGCGGCCGCCATGATCTCCTGCAGGTGAGCAAACCCTTCACGGCTTACGGCCGGCGTCAGGGTCCACGCGTCGATGGACCGGTAACGCTCAAGGGCTGTGACCAATATGTCGAAGTCCATTCCGGGGAAGAACGGCGCGACGACCCCGGCGATTTCCTCGGACGAATGAGCGTGAACCCACTGCTGGCCCCGGTAGATAGCCCGCACGAACCGTTCAATGACGCCGGGGTTTTGCTCAAGGTAGCTCCGGCGGGCGTGGTAGACCGTGTAGGTGACGTCTCCGGCCTCCGCTCCCAGCGACGCGACGATGGTCCCGACCCCTGCCCGTTCCATAGACGTCATGGCCGGCTCGAACTGGGCCACGTAGTCGCCCAATCCCCCTTGAAAAGCGCCCGCCGCGGCCTCAAAGGCCAGGTGGGTAATGATGCCGACATCTCGAAACGGCTCAATGCCGTGCTGCCGCAACACCCACTCCAACACCATCTGGGGCACGCCGCCCTTGCGGGCTCCGACGATGAGCCGCCCACGCACGTCGTCCCAGGAAAACGTGTCGACCGAGCCCCGGGCCATGAAGAACGACCCGTCCCGCTGAGTGAGCTGCGCAAAACCGACCGCGGGATCGGGCGCGCCCTGGGCGTACACGTAAATGGTGGCCTCAGGGCCGAAGAAGCCGACGTCCACGCTACCGGAAATCAACGCGGCCATGCCGTTGTGTGCGCCCCAGGCGGTGCTCAGCTCGATGTCCAAGTTTTCATCCGCGAAGAACCCAAGCTCCAGCGCCACGTACTGCGGAGCGTAAAACACCGACCGGACGACTTCGGACAAGCGCACCCGGTCCTTTGACGGAGCCGCCGCCCCAAGTGAGCTCGCCCCGGCCGCCAGGCACATTGCCAGCGCGATGACCGCCAGGCGCCGGAGCGGTGCGCCGACATGCCAGCGTACCATTCCCCATCCTCCTCCCCCGGCACAGCCCGGGAAATCTTCCTCCAGGCTATGCGGGCCAGTGCGGCGGGGTGATGGTTGACGGCCTTGCAGTCGAGGTGGTAGAATGGCAAAGGCAGTCGGTTAACATGCCCGGGTGGCGGAATAGGCAGACGCGCACGTTTGAGGGGCGTGTGGGGCAACCCGTATCGGTTCGAGTCCGATCCCGGGCACCAGCCTTGCAAAGGGCGTTTCGGGGCACAGCCGAAACGCCTTTTTCGCGCCACGGGTCTTCTGACCACCCGACGTACAGTCTAACCGTTTACCGCTTCCCGTTGCCGAATTGCCGTTCGATCTCCTCAACGGTGGTACCCTGCTGCCTTGCGACGAGGATCATGAGCAGACGGACCGATTTGTTGAGATTGTGGATAGCCGGTTCCAAGCGCATGAGCACATAGGTGGCCACGAACACTGGGAATCCGACCCGCTGGATGAGCTCCGCAATCTCCTGCACCGATATCACCCGCCCGAATCAAGGTACGCGCGACGACGCCCCGCGTCGCGGGGCGTCCGTTCCCTATTCGGTCCCGGAATGGTCTAGCACCTTCGCACCCGCTGACCCGGGGAGCGGTTCAGCGCCTCCTCACGGCAGGGTCGCTCCACCAGGATGGCACCATTTCCGTTGACAACCGCCCAGCACGCGGATTACCATATCCACTAGATTAGGACAACCTTAATGGCCCCATACGGCAATCGCGACGACAACG
>JACDOI010000017.1 GCA_017656145.1 Bacillota bacterium
GGGGGCGGCGGGGGGCGCGGGCGGGGGGCGCCCCACCCCGCGGCCGGGCGGCCGGGGGGCGCCGGGGGCGCTGGCCCGGGAGGGGCGGCGCCCGCGCCGTGACCCCGGCGCGGGCCGGCCCGGGACAGGAAGTCGAACGGTTTGGCGGAAAACCGGGCGAAGAAGGGGACCGCCGCCAGGCGGCAACGAAGCAAAGGAGAGGTGGAGGGATCGTGAAGGGTAAGGTCAACAAGGCGGTGTTGGCCTACTCGGGCGGCCTGGATACGTCCGTCATCATTCCGTGGCTCAAAGAGAACTACGGCTGCGAGGTCATCGCCTTCGCGGCCGATCTCGGCCAGGGCGAGGACTTGGAAGAAATCCGGCAAAAGGCGCAGAAAAGCGGGGCCGCCAAGGTGTACGTGGAGGATTTGCGGCTTGAATTCGTGCGGGACTTCTTGTTCCCCATGATGCAGGCCGGGGCCGTATACGAGGGCAAGTACCTGCTCGGTACGTCCGCGGCCCGCCCCATTATCGCCCGCAAGCAGGTGGAGATCGCGCGCGCGGAAGGGGCCGAGGCGCTTGTTCACGGCGCCACCGGCAAGGGCAACGACCAGGTTCGCTTCGAACTGACGTACAAGGCGCTGGCGCCGGATCTGACCGTGATCGCCCCGTGGCGCGAATGGGACATCCGTTCCCGGGAAGACGCCATGGCCTACGCGGCCCGGCACGGCATTCCGGTGCCGGTGACCCGGGAGAAGCCCTACAGCATGGACGCGAACCTATGGCACATCAGCTACGAAGGCGGCGTCCTGGAAGACCCGTGGAACGAACCGGACGAGTCCATGTTCCGCCTGACGGTTTCGCCCAAGGAGGCGCCCGATGAGCCCGAGGTGGTGGAGATCGGGTTTGAGAAGGGCATTCCGGTCCGGGTCAACGGCGAGTCCCTGGATCCGGTGACGTTGCTGGACCGACTCAACCGCATCGCGGGCCGGCACGGCATCGGACGGGTGGACATCGTCGAAAACCGCCTGGTGGGCATGAAGTCCCGGGGCGTGTACGAAACGCCGGGCGGCACGCTCCTATACGCCGCCCACCGGGAGCTGGAGGAACTCACCCTCGACCGGGAGACGCTCCACTACAAGCAGCAGTTCGTCGCGCCCCGCTATGCGGAGTTGGTCTACTACGGCTTGTGGTACACGCCCCTGCGCGAGGCGCTGGACGGGTTTGTGGCCGCGACCCAGCGGTGGGTCACCGGAGACGTGCGCCTCAAGCTGTACAAAGGCAACGTCATCGTCGCGGGCCGGCGGGCGCCCTACTCGCTCTACCAGCATGACCTGGCCACCTTCGAGGCCGACGAGGTCTACAACCAGCGGGACGCGGAAGGGTTCATCAACTTGTTCGGCCTACCTGTCAAAGTGCAGGCTACGGTTCAAGGGATCGCGGGGCTGAAGCGAGGATGACGACAAGCGGACCGCCGGCGCCGGAAGACCTTTGGGGCGGCCGGTTTCACAAGGAACTGGACCCCCAGGCCCGGGATTTCCACTCGTCCGTCCGCTTTGACTGGCGGCTGTTTCCATACGACATCCGGGGAAGCATGGCCCACGCGCGGATGTTGGGCCGTTGTGGCATCATCCCGCAGGAGGACGCGGACCGGATCTGCGAGGGCCTTGAGTCCATCCTGTCGGACTTGAGCACCGGGCGGCTTGCGGTCGACCCGCGGGCCGAGGACATCCACAGCTTCGTCGAAGCCGAACTGACCCGGCGCATCGGCGACGCAGGCAAGCGGCTGCACACGGCGCGCTCCCGCAACGACCAGGTGGCGGTGGACACCCGGATGTACGTGCGGGATGCCATCGACGGGCTGGCGGGCCGGCTGCACGATGGGCAGCAGGCGCTGGTGGACTTGGCCGGCCGGTACCTGGACGTCATCATGCCGGGATACACCCACCTGCAGCGGGCCCAACCGGTGCTGTTCGCCCATCACTGCCTCGCGTATTTTGAGATGTTCTTCCGGGACCGGGAGCGGCTGGCCGACTGCCGGCGGCGGGCCGACGTCTGTCCCCTGGGCGCCGGAGCGTTGGCAGGGGTGCCCTATCCGGTCGACCGGGAAGGTGTGGCGCGGGAGTTGGGATTTGCAGCGGTGGCGGCCAACAGCCTGGACGCGGTCAGCGACCGGGACTACGTCATCGAGCTGGTGAGCGCCCTGGCCCTGATCATGGTGCACCTCTCGCGCCTGGGGGAAGAACTTGTCCTCTGGGCCAGCCAGGAGTTCGGGTTTGTGGAGGTGGACGACGCGTTCGCCACCGGCAGCAGCATCATGCCTCAGAAGAAAAACCCGGACATGGCGGAGCTCGTCCGGGGCAAGGCAGGACGGGTCTTCGGGCATCTCCAGGCGTTGCTGGCGATGATGAAGGGCTTGCCCCTCGCATACAACAAGGACATGCAAGAGGACAAGGAGGCGCTTTTCGACGCGGTCGACACCGCCGCCGCCTGTCTTGGGGTCATGGTGCCCATGCTGCGGTCGTTGCGGGTTCGGGGCGATCGAACCCTGGCGGCGACCCGGCAAGGATTTCTCAACGCCACCGATCTGGCCGATTACCTGGTGCAGCGGGGAGTGCCGTTCCGGGAAGCCCATCGGCTTGTCGGCCAAGCTGTGGCCCGCTGCCTGGAAACCGGCAGGGCGCTGGAGGACTTGTCGCTTGAAGAATTGCGGGCACTGTCGCCGGTGATCGAGGAGGACGTCTACGCCGTCTTGGACATCCGCCGGTGTGTCGATGCCCGCAACAGCCGCGGCGGAACGGCCCGGGCCCAGGTCGAGCAGGCGCTGGCCGAGGCTCGCCGGCGGCTGGCCGGGCGCAAGCCCCCGCAACAACCGGGAGAACCCGCGCTCGGGTAAGACCGAGCCGCGTTGCGGCATGGGCGGTCGGGGTCAGGGGACGACCTTGATTCGCCCCGGCGGGCCGGCTTCCGCCTGGCCCACGATCGCCCTCGACCACGTCCCGGCCTTTTCCAAGCCTTCCAGGAGCACGTCCAGCCGATCCGGCGGGCAGGCGATGAGCAGCCCGCCGGAGGTGATGGCATCGCACAGCAGCATTCGATCTCGCTCGGGCACCCGCTCATCGAACTCGGCCCACCGGTCCGCGTGGCGGCGGTTGGCTCGGCTTCCGCCGGGAAAGACGTCTTGCTCCGCGTATTCGTACGCCGCGGGGATGACCGGAACCCGGCCCGCGGAGATGCTGAGCGAAACGCCGCTTGCGCGGGCCATCTCGGCCGCGTGTCCCAACAGCCCGAATCCGGTGACGTCGGTGACGCTCCGCACCCCGGCGGCGTAGAGCGCGTCGGTTACGTCGTTGAGCCGGGTCATGACCGCGATCGCTTCGTCGACGGTCTTTTGGGGCACAAGCCCGCGCTTTACCGCGGTGGTGATGACGCCGATGCCGATCGGCTTCGTCAGCACCAGAAGGTCGCCCGGCCGGGCGCCGGCCTTGGTCAGAACGCGATCGGGGTGAACGACGCCGGTCACCGCCAGGCCGTACTTGGGCTCGCCATCGTCGATGCTGTGGCCCCCGACGATGACCGCACCGGCCTCCCGGATCTTGTCGGCCCCGCCGTGCAAGATGCTGGCCAGCACTTGTTCGGGCAGCCGGCGGATGGGAAACCCGACGATGTTGAGCGCGAGGATGGGCCGCCCGCCCATGGCGTACACGTCCGACAGCGCGTTGGCCGCCGCGATCTGCCCGAACGCGTACGGGTCGTCGACGATGGGCGTAAAAAAGTCCACCGTCTGCACAAGGGCCAAGTCAGGCCGAATCCGGTACACCCCGGCGTCGTCGGGCGCGTCGAGCCCCACGAGCACGTTGGGGTCGGCGATGGAAGACGGCAGGTGGCGCAAGACTTGCGCCAGGTCCTCAGGACCGATCTTGCACCCTCAGCCGGCCTTGGAGCTGAGCTGGGTGAGCCGCAATTCGTCCGCGGTGCTCAAAAGGATCACCTCCCGGCCGGTTCGGAATTCCATTGTATCAATGGGGCAAGCGAGCGGCAAGCCTGACGGCCCGGGCGCGTTCAGGCGGCGACAATACGCCCTTTCGGGCTGGCTGTCCCATCTGGCCGTTGTGGCGAAGAAACGGTTGACACGCGAGGAAGGCTTAGCTATGCTAAAAAGAAATATTGCAAGACCAAGAACGGCAATGACGGGAAGTAGTAGGCGTCAGGCGGGCTCAGAGAGCCGGCGGTGGGTGAGAAGCCGGTGCCGCAGCCGTTGCCGAACTCGTCCCTGAGCTGCCGGCCCAACGCCGGGCGCGGCACCTCCAGGCTACGCGGTATGCCTTCAGGGGTGGCGCGGTGAGGCGCCCGGTTATTAAGCCGTGCCGGGAGACCGCCGCCCAGGGCGGCGCACCCGTTATCAAGCCAGCTCACGGCCGGGCCTGGTGATGCCGGCGGTGAGTGACCGAGGCCGCCCGCCGCGAGGCGGCGGCAAGCTAGGGTGGTACCGCGAAGGCATGTCCCTTCGTCCCTGGTGAGCGCGCCGGGGATGGAGGGACATCTTGTTTTCCGGTGCGAAAGACCGACAGCTTCGAGGGACGGGGACCGGCGCCCCGTTTCCGGCGAAGGAGGAGAGACGATGTCCGCGATGGAATTGGCCGTTTCAACGGGAGGGCGCAAGACGCCCGCGCCCAAACTTCCGGGCGCCCGGGCGCTGGTCGAGTGTTTGAAGGCGGAGGGCGTGGAGTACATCTTCGGCCATCCCGGGGGCGCCGTATTGCCGATCTATGACGCGCTGTACGATTCGGGCCTGAAGACGATACTGTGTCGCCACGAACAAGGCGCCGCCCACATGGCCGACGGGTACGCCCGGGCCAGCGGCCGCCCGGGGGTTTGCCTGGCCACGTCCGGACCGGGCGCGACCAATCTGGTGACGGGATTGGCCACCGCATTCATGGACTCCATTCCCTTGGTGGCCATCACGGGCAATGTGGCCCGGGCCCTCATCGGGAGGGACGCGTTTCAGGAGGCGGATATTACCGGGATCACGTTGCCCATCACCAAGCACAACTTCCTCGTGCGCACCGCGCGGGAGTTGCCGGGGGCAATCCGGGCGGCGTTTCACATCGCCACCACCGGGCGCCCGGGCCCGGTGCTGGTCGATATCCCCAAGGATGTCGGTCTTGAGGAGGCGCCCTTTTCCTACCCCGAGACCGTCGATCTGCCCGGGTACAAACCGACGTACAAGGGGCACATCCGTCAGATCCTGGCCGCGGCCCGGGCTATTATGAACGCCAAGCGGCCGCTGCTCTACGTCGGCGGCGGCGCCATTGCCTCGGGCGCCCATCGGGAAGTGCGGGCACTGGCGGAAAAGTGCCACCTGCCGGTGACGATGACGTTGATGGGGCTTGGAGCGTTTCCCGGAGACCACGAGCAGTCTCTGGGAATGCTCGGCATGCACGGCACCGCGTACGCCAACTATGCGGTACAAAACTGCGACGTCCTCATCGCGGTTGGGGCCCGGTTCGACGACCGCGTCACAGGCAATCTGAAGACGTTCGCCCCCCGGGTGGAGCAGATTATCCACATCGATATCGACCCAGCGGAAATCGGTAAGAACGTCGTCCCTCACATCCCCATCGTGGGCGACTGCCGCACCGTGTTGTCCGTCCTGCTGGAAAAGGTGAAGGAAAAGCGGCACCCCGAGTGGTGGCAGCAACTGGAAGAGTGGAAGCGGGAATACCCGCTGCAGTACCCGGCGGCTGCGCCCGGCGAAATCAAGCCCCAGGCCGTATGTGAGGCCATTTACGAGGTGACCGGCGGCGAGGCCATCGTCGCGACCGACGTCGGCCAGCATCAGATGTGGGCGGCCCAGTACTACAAGGTGCGCCATCCCCGGCATTTCATCTCGTCAGGGGGGCTGGGCACCATGGGATTCGGGCTGCCGGCTGGGATCGGCGCGAAACTGGCCCGGCCCGGCAAAGAAGTGTTCGTCATCGCGGGCGACGGAAGCTTCCAGATGAACATCCAGGAGCTGGCCACGGCAGCGGAGCACAACATTGCCGTCAAGGTGGCCATCATCAACAACCAGTATCTCGGGATGGTCCGCCAGTGGCAGGAATTCTTCCACGGACGGCGTTACTCCAGCAGCTACTTGGGCTCCCTGGATTTCGTCACCATCGCCAAGGGATACGGGATTAAGGGGATTTTGGTCACCGACCCGGACGACGTCCGGCCCGCTCTTGAAGAAGCCAGGGCCCATGACGGTCCCGTGGTGATGGACTTCCGGGTCACCCAGGAGGAAAACTGCTTCCCCATGGTGCCCGCAGGCGGATCCAACAGCGAGATGCTGGGGCCAAAGGGATGGATGGAGTGAACATGACGGACCGCAGGGAGCACACTTTATCCGTTTTGGTGGAAAACCGGCCCGGCGTATTGAGCCGGGTGGCGGGCATGTTCAGCCGGCGGGGATTCAACATCGAGAGCATCGCGGTCGGCACCACCGAGGATCCCCGCTACTCCCGCATGACCATCGTCGTTCTCGGCGACGACGGCGATGTGGAACAAGTCACCAAGCAGCTGCACAAGCTCGTCGACGTCATCAAGATCTCGGAACTTGACCCCGCGGAGATGGTCGAACGGGAGCTGGCCCTCATCAAGGTCAGCGCGGACCGGAGCAACCGGTCGGAGATTTTGCAGATTGTAGATATCTTCCGGGCCAAAATCGTCGACGTGAGCGACCGATCGCTGGTGGTCGAGGTGACCGGCGACACGGACAAGGTCAAGGCCATCGTCGATCTGTTGCGGCCCTTCGGCATCAAGGAGATCGTCCGCACCGGCCGGGTGGGCATGGCCCGGGGGCCCCGGGGCGTGGAGGGGTCCAGGCGCGCCGTTCAGGGCTTGGAAGCGGTAGGGGCAGGCAGCTGAGGGGACCTTTCCGGTGCCGGATTGCACGCATCCGGCGCCCGGCGGTGCCCCCGCCGCCTGGGCGGACAAAGAACAGGTGAGGAGTTGAACGAGTTCATGGCGGTCATTTATTACGATCAGGACGCGAACCTCGACATCTTAAAAGACCTTACCATCGCGGTTATCGGCTACGGCAGCCAGGGGCATGCCCACGCGCTGAACTTGCGGGACAGCGGGCTGAAGGTCGTCGTCGCGAATCGCCCGGGAAGCGACAACTACCGCCTCGCGGTCGCGGACGGCTTCGAGCCGGTCAGCGCGGCCCAAGCCGCGGCCCAAGCCGACGTCATCGTCATGCTGGCACCTGACCACGTGCAGCCCAAAATTTACGCGGAAGAGATCCAACCCCATCTGAAAGACGGCAAGGCGCTGGTGTTCTCCCACGGGTTCAACATCCATTTCCGGCAGATCGTGCCGCCGCCCGGCATCGACGTTTTCATGGTCGCTCCGAAGAGCCCGGGCCACCTGGTGCGCCGCATGTACCAGGCCGGGCAAGGAGTGCCGGGCTTGTTGGCGGTCCATCAGGATGCGACGGGCCAGGCCCGGGAACGGGGCCTTGCGTATGCGAAGGGCATCGGCTGCACCCGGGCTGGAGTCATCGAGACGACGTTCGAGGAAGAGACGGAGACCGACCTGTTCGGCGAGCAGGTCGTGTTGTGCGGCGGTGTCACCGAGCTCATCCGGGCCGGGTTCGACACGCTGGTGGAGGCGGGCTACCAGCCGGAGATCGCGTACTTTGAATGCCTCCATGAGCTGAAGCTGATCGTGGACCTCATCTACGAGGGCGGCATTTCGTATATGCGTTATTCCATCAGCGACACGGCCGAGTACGGCGATCTGGTTTCGGGCAAGCGGATCATCACCGGGGAAACCCGCCGAGAGATGCGCCGGATTCTCGAAGACATCCGTTCGGGCCGCTTCGCCCGGGAGTGGGTGCTGGAAAACCAGGCGGGCCGCCCGATGTATTCGGCGCTGCGGGAACGGGAGAAGAACCACCTTATCGAACAGGTGGGCCGCAAGCTGCGGGCGATGATGCCGTGGATTCAGACCCCGCGGGAGCGGGAAGCCGGGGGAGCGGCTCAAGCCGCAGCCGGCCGGGAGTAAGCGGGGCGCCGGCAAGCCGGCGGGAAACCGATTGGGAGGAACAGAGGTGTTCGAGGAACAAGTGCAGTTGCGCATCCCGGGCCCCACCCCGGTGCCGCCGCGGGTCATGCGGGCGGCCGCCAAGCCCATTGTCAACCACCGGGGGGCGGTGTTCCGGGAGCTATACCGGGAAGTGACCGAACAGCTGCGGCAAATATTCCAAACTTCCGGGGACGTCGCGTTGATCACAGGTTCGGGCACCGCAGCCATGGAAGCCGCGGTGGCGAACCTGGTCTCCCCCGGGGAAAAGGTGCTCGTGTTGTGCGGGGGCAAGTTCGGCGAGCGGTGGGCCGAGATCGCCCGGGCGTTCGGCGCCCGCGTGGTGGAGTGGCGGTACGACTGGCGGCAAGGGGCCGAGCCGGAAGAGCTGGCGGCCAGACTGGCGGCCGAGCCCGATGTGGTGGCGGTATTCGCCACCCACAACGAATCGTCCACGGGCGTGATGAATGACATCCGGGCGCTTTCGGCGGCCCGCCGGGTGGCATCAACCGGCCGGCGGCCCCTGCTTGTGGTCGACAGCGTCAGCGCCTTGGGCGGGGCGCCGCTGGCGATGGACGAATGGGAAGTAGACGCGGTCGTGTCGGGCTCCCAGAAGTGCCTGATGGTGCCGCCGGGACTGTCGCTGGTGGCCCTGGGACCGCAAGCGGCGGCCCGCCTGGAGGAAACCCGCAACCACCGCTACTACTTGGACCTTCGGGCGTACCGAAAAGCCGCGGCCAAGGGCGAAGGCCCCTATACGCCCGCGGTATCGCTGGTGCACGCGCTGCAGGAGGCGCTGTCCATGCTGGCTGAAGAAGGCCTGGAGAAGGCATACGCCCGTCACCGGCTCATGCGGGACATGATCCGCGCGGGCGTCAAAGCGCTGGGGCTGCCGCTCTTCACGGGCGAGCGATGGGCGTCGCCCACGGTTACCGCGGTGGCGGGGCCTGAGGGGCTGGACGTGGAGGCTTTCCGGCGCCTTGTCCGCCAGCAGTTCGGCGTGGAGCTGGCCGGCGGCCAGGGAGAGCTTTCCGGGCGCATTTTCCGCATCGGCCACATGGGATACGCCGGTCCGCTGGACATGATCTCGGCCTTGGCCGCGATCGAGCAGGGCCTCGCGAAAATGGGCTACCCCGTACAACTGGGCTCCGGCGTCGCGGCCGCCCAAGAGGTGTGGTCCCGATGGGGGTAAAGGTGCTGGTGGCGGACCGCATCTCGGAGAGAGGCCTGGAGGTGCTCAGGCGGGAGCCGGGTGTGGAGGTCGACGTCAAGACGGGGCTGGCGCCCGAAGACCTGATCGGGTGCATTGGCGAATACGACGGGCTCATCGTCCGCAGCGGCACCCGGGTGACCGAGCCCGTCATCGCCGCCGCAAGGCGGCTGCGGGTCATCGGTCGGGCCGGCGTCGGTGTAGACAACATCGACGTCGAGGCTGCCACCCGGAAGGGCATCGTGGTCATCAACGCCCCTGAGGGCAACACGGTGGCGACCGCGGAGCACACCATCGCGATGATGTTCGCGCTGGCCCGCTGGATTCCCCAGGCCCACGCTTCGATGATTCGGGACCGGCGATGGGACCGGCAGCGGTTCACGGGGATGCAGCTTCAGGGGAAAGTCCTGGGCGTCATCGGGCTGGGACGGGTCGGAAGCCAGGTGGCCCGGCGGGCGGTGGCCCTGGGCATGCAGGTGTTGGCCTACGACCCATACATCGCCCCGGAGCGGGCCCGGGAGCTCGGAGTGGAAATGGCTGAGGTGGATGACATTTGCCGCCGGGCCCACGTGATTACGGTGCACACGCCGCTGACCCGGGCGACGGAAAACCTCATCGGCCGGCGCCAGTTTGAGCTCATGCAGCCGGGGGTGCGGATCATCAACTGCGCCCGGGGAGGCGTCATCGACGAGGACGCCCTGTATGAGGCGCTCAAGGAAGGCAAGGTGGCTGGGGCCGCGCTGGACGTATTCCGGGAAGAGCCGCCGTGGAATAGCCCCCTGCTGGAGCTTGATCGGGTAGTGGTCACCCCCCATCTTGGAGCGTCGACCACCGAGGCCCAGGTGCACGTCGCAGTGGATGTGGCTGCGGAGGTGCTCCGGGCGCTGAAAGGCGAGCCGGTGCGCAACGCAGTCAACTTGCCTGCACTGGCGCCAGAAGTTATGGAAAGACTGCTGCCCTACCTGGATCTCGCGGAGCGGTTGGGCCGGCTGTACACGGAGCTTGTGGGCGGCGGCCATCGCACCATCGAGCTGGTCTACAGCGGCCAGCTCGCGGAACTCGACTGCGGGCCGTTGACCCGAGCGGTGCTCAAGGGCATGCTCGACCCGGTCTTGCAGGAAGCGGTCAACTATGTCAACGCGCCGCTGGTGGCCCGAGAGCGGGGGATCCGGGTGTCGGAAACCCGGCAAAGCTCCGACGGCGATTTTCAGAGCCTGATCACGGTTCGGGGCAGCGGCGGTCCCGGGGGCGAGCGGACGGTGGCCGGCACCTTGACCGGGCGGGATGTGCCGACGCTGGTCGGCATCGACGGGTACCGGGTGAACGTCGACACGCCGGGGTATCTGCTCGTGGCTCGCAACGTAGACCGGCCGGGAATGATCGGGCGGGTCGGCACACTGCTTGGGGAAAACCGGATCAACATCGCCTTCATGCAAGTCGGGCGCAAGGCGGTGGGTGAAGTGGCCGTCATGGTCCTCGGGGTCGACGACCCCATCCCGCCGGCGGTCATGGAACGGTTGGAGCAGGTCGAAGATTTGTGGGACACCCGGTTGGTGAAATGGTGAGGAGGGTGGCATCGTGCGGCGAATTCGGATCTTCGATACGACGCTGAGGGACGGCGAGCAGTCGCCCGGGGTAAGCCTCAACGTCCAGGAGAAGCTAGAGATCGCCCGGCAGCTTGAGCGGCTCGGCGTCGACGTCATCGAGGCAGGTTTTCCCGTGGCGTCGCCCGGCGACCTGCAGGCGGTGCAGGCCATCGCCAAGGAAGTGCGGGGGCCCATCATCGCCGCCCTGGCCCGGGCCAACCGGGTCGACATCGAGCGGGCGGCGGAAGCCGTCCGGTACGCGGCGCGGCCTCGCATTCACACCTTCATCGCCACCTCGGATATTCACATGCGCTACAAGCTGCGCAAAAGCCCCGATGAGGTCGTGGAGATGGCCGTTGCCGCGGTCCGGTACGCGAAGCAGTTCGTGGAGGACGTGGAGTTCTCGGCCGAGGACGCGACCCGTAGCGACCCGGACTTTTTGTGCCGCATCTTCCGGGCGGCCATTGAGGCGGGGGCCACGACCATCAACATTCCGGATACCGTGGGCTACACGACGCCTCCCGAGTATGCCCGGCTCATCCGGTACATCAAGGAAAATGCGCCCGTTCCCGACGGCGTCGTCATCAGCGTTCACTGCCACGACGATCTCGGAATGGCGGTGGCTAACTCGCTGGCCGCCATCGAAGCCGGCGCCGACCAGGTGGAGGGTTGCATCAACGGCATCGGTGAGCGGGCCGGCAACGCCTCCATCGAGGAGATCGTCATGGCGCTGAAGACCCGTCAGGACCATTACGGCGCGGAGACGGGCATTATTACCGAGCACATCTACCGGACCAGCCGGCTGGTCAGCACGCTGACCGGCATGACCATCCAGCCCAACAAGGCCATCGTCGGCGACAATGCGTTCGCCCACGAATCCGGCATCCACCAGGACGGGTTCCTCAAGGAGCGGACGACCTACGAGATCATGACTCCCGAGTCGGTAGGCATCGGGCAAAGCCGCCTGGTCCTCGGCAAGCATTCGGGCCGCCACGCGTTCCGGGTCCGCTTGCAGGAGATGGGCTACGACCTGAGCGAGGAAAAGGTCCAGCGGGCGTACGAGCGGTTTATCGAGCTCGCGGACCGCAAGAAGCACGTGACCGACCGGGACATTCAGGCCATCGTCGAGGAAGAGTTCGTCCGCATCCCCGAGCTGTTCGCGCTGGATTACCTGCACGTCACGTCGGGCACGTCCACGCTTCCCACCGCGACGGTGCGGATCCTCAAGGGCGGTGAGCCTCGGGAAGAGGCGGCGACCGGCGACGGGCCGGTGGATGCGGTGTACCGGGCCATCGACCGGGTGACGGGCATTGAGACGAACCTGGTCAGCTATGCGCTCCACGGGGTGACCAGCGGCAAGGACGCCCTGGGGGAGGTCACGGTGCAAATACGCGACAACGGCCACGTGTACGCGGGCCGGGGAACGAGCACTGACGTCATCGAGGCCAGCGCCCGGGCGTACTTGCAGGCTCTCAACAAGCTCGTCTACGACCGCCAGCGGTTTGCCCCGGCGCCCTCCCCGGCTGCCGGGTCCAAGATCCAGGAATCCGCGGAGATGTCGCCGGCGGCGGGGCAGTAGGCTTCATTTGCCTCCGCGCCCGGCGGCCGACCGGTCCGCCGGGCGCGGAAGGCCGACCGTGAACGATGAGGAGGGAACACGGGATGGTTGCCCGCACGATGTTCGAAAAGATCTGGGACGCGCACGTCGTCCACGAGGAGCCCGGAAAGCCGGCCCTCTTGTACATCGACCTCCATCTGGTGCACGAGGTGACCTCGCCCCAGGCCTTTGAGGGGTTGCGCCTGGCAGGCCGGAAAGTCCGGCGGCCGGACTTGACGTTTGCCACCATGGACCACAATGTGCCCACGTGGGACCGGTCGTTGCCGGTGACCGATGAGATCGCCCTCCGCCAGATGGAGGCCCTGGAGAAAAACGCCAAGGAATTCGGAATCAAACTCTTCGACCTATTCAGTCCTCACCAGGGAATCGTTCACGTCATCGGGCCAGAGCTAGGGCTCACCCAGCCGGGCAAGACGATCGTCTGCGGCGACAGCCACACGTCAACCCACGGGGCGTTCGGCGCGCTGGCGTTCGGTATCGGAACGAGCGAGGTGGAGCATGTGCTGGCCACCCAGTGCCTGCTCCAGAGAAAGCCGAAGACGATGGAGATTCACGTGGCCGGCGACTTGCCGCCGGGGGTGACGGCCAAGGACGTAATTCTCGGCATCATCAGGCAGATCGGCACCGCCGGCGCCACCGGGCACGTCGTGGAGTATACGGGCAAGTGCATCCGCAACTTCAGCATGGAGGAGCGGATGACCATCTGCAACATGTCCATCGAGGCCGGCGCCCGGGCCGGGATGATCGCGCCCGATGAGACCACGTTCAAGTACCTCGAAGGGCGCCCGTACGCGCCCAAGGGCAAGGAGTTCGAAGAAGCCATCGCGCAATGGGAGAAGCTCCCCACGGATCCCGGCGCCAAGTTTGACAGCCGGGTGGAGATCGACGCGAGCTCGCTGGCTCCCATGGTCAGCTGGGGCACGAATCCGGGTCAAGTCGCGCCGGTGACCGGCGTCGTTCCCGATCCCAGCTCGTTCGCGGACCCTAACGAGCGCAAGGCGGCCGCCCGGGCCCTCGAATACATGGACTTGGAACCCGGAACGCCCATTCAGTCGATCCGGATCGACCGGGTGTTCATCGGCTCGTGCACCAACGCGCGCCTGGCGGACCTGCGGGCAGCGGCGCAGATCGTCCGGGGCCGGCGGGTAGCTCCCCACGTGCGGGCCATGGTCGTGCCCGGGTCCCAGTTCGTCAAGAAACAGGCGGAAAAGGAAGGCTTGGATCAGATCTTCAAGGCGGCCGGATTCGAGTGGCGGGAGGCCGGCTGCAGCATGTGCCTCGGCATGAACCCCGACATCTTGGCCCCCGGCGAGCGGTGCGCGTCCACGTCCAACCGGAACTTCGAGGGGCGCCAGGGCCGGGGCGGGCGGACGCATCTGGTCAGCCCCCAGATGGCGGCCGCTGCGGCCATCGCGGGCCATTTCGTCGACATCCGCGAGTGGGACATGGCCGAAGTGTTCGCGGGCTAATCAACCGGCCGGAGGTGTTGTGAGATATGGAAGCATTGCGGGTTCACTCGGGGCTTGTAGCGCCGCTGGATCGGGTGAACGTCGATACGGACCAGATCATCCCGAAGCAGTTTCTGAAGCGCATCGAGCGCACCGGCTTCGGCCAGTTCTTGTTCTTTGACTGGCGATTCCGGGAGGACGGCACGCCCAATCCCGACTTCGTGCTGAACTGGCCGCGCTATCAGGGCGCGACGATCTTGCTCGCCCGGCACAACTTCGGTTGCGGCTCAAGCCGCGAGCACGCCCCGTGGGCGCTTTTGGACTACGGTTTCCGGGTCATCATCGCACCGTCGTTTGCCGATATCTTCTACAACAACTGTTTCCAGAACGGTATTCTGCCCGTGCGGCTGCCGGAGGAAGCGGTGGATGAGCTGTTCCGCCGGACCGAAGCCCAAGAAGGATACCGGCTCACGGTGGACTTGGAGCAGTGCCAGGTCAGGGACGACGCGGGGCTTGCGTTCTCGTTCGAGATCGATCCGTTCCGCCGCCACTGCCTATTGGAGGGGCTCGACGACATCGGCATTACCCTTCAGTACGAGGACAAAATCCAGGAGTTCGAACGCAACCACCGCATCTTCGGCGCCGTGGGGCGGTGAGGGGCGCAGCATGTCCATGGGGGAATCCATCGAACTGTTTGATACGACGCTGCGGGACGGTACCCAGGGCGAGGGCGTTTCCTTTTCGGCCGACGACAAGGTGCGCATCGCCCGGCGCTTGGACCGGTTCGGCATCCATTACATCGAAGGCGGCTGGCCGGGATCGAACCCGAAGGATGCCGAGTTTTTCCAGCGCATGCGAGAGGTGGCTCTCGAAAACGCCCAGTTGACCGCCTTCGGCAGCACCCGGCGCGCGGGCGTAGCGCCCGAAGACGACGGGAACCTCCAAGCCATCCTCGCTTCAGGGGTGCGGGTGGCGTCCATCTTTGGAAAGTCGTGGGACTTTCACGTGACGAACGCCCTGGGCACCACGCTCGAAGAGAACCTGGCCATGATCGGCGACAGCGTCGGGTACTTGCGGGCAAACGGCCTTGAGGTCATCTACGACGCGGAGCATTTCTTCGACGGGTACAAGCGCAACCGGGCGTACGCGCTGGAGACGCTGCAGGCGGCATTGGAGTCCGGGGCGCGGACGCTTGTCTTGTGCGATACCAACGGCGGCACGCTGCCAGAGGAAGTGTACGAGATCGTCAGCGCCGTGCGGGAGGCCTTGCCCGGCGCGCGGCTGGGCATCCACGCGCACAACGACTGCGGCCTGGGCGTGGCCAACACCCTCGCAGCGGTGCGGGCCGGCGCCCGCCACGTCCAGGGGACCATCAACGGCTTCGGCGAGCGGTGCGGCAACGCGGACTTGATCCAGGTCATCCCCAACCTGCAGCTGAAGATGGGGTACGGGTGCGTCTCAGCCGAGCAGTTGCGGACGCTGACGGAGTTGTCCCGCTACGTCAGCGAGCTGGCCAACCGGGCTCCGGTGGACAACCACCCGTTCGTCGGCAAGAGCGTGTTTGCCCACAAAGGCGGCATCCACGTCAGCGCAGTGCTCAAGGCGCCCGAAACGTACGAGCACATCCCGCCGGAAGTGGTGGGCAACGAGCGGCGGGTGCTGGTCTCGGAGTTGTCGGGCGGAAGCAACGTGATCTATAAGGCCCGCCAATACAATATCCGCCTGGACAAGGACTCCCCGGCGTTGAAAGAAGTCGTGGCCACCATCAAGAGCCTGGAGCATCAAGGCTACTACTTCGAAGCGGCGGAAGGTTCCTTTGAGCTGTTGGTTAAGAAAGCCATCGGTGCTTACCGGCCGTACTTCTCCCTCGAAGGCTTGCGCCTCATCATCGAAAAGGACGACATGGCTGCGGAGCCATCGGCCGAAGCCATCATCAAGGTTCGGGTCGGCGACGAAGTGGTTCACACGGCAGCCGAGGGCAACGGGCCCGTCAATGCGCTGGACAACGCGCTGCGCAAGGCGCTGCTGGACGTGTACCCGGCGCTGGCCCGCATCCATCTGACCGACTACAAGGTGCGGGTGCTCAACGAGGACGCGGGCACCGGCGCCAAGGTGCGGGTGTTGATCCAGACCGCGTGCGACGGCCGCTCCTTCGGAACCGTTGGCGTGTCCTCCAACATCATCGAGGCGAGCTGGATCGCCCTTGTCGACAGCGTCGAGTACGGCCTGATGGCATGCGGCGTCGAGCCGATGACGGCCCGCGAGTCGGCCCGGGTCATGTCCTGACGCGGCATCAGCCCTTCGGCGGGCGCCGCGAAAGCTGGCGGCGCCCGCCACCCGGCGTGCTGGCTCAGCCGGCCGCGGTGCCGGTTTGCCGGCGGCGCTCGCGGGCCTCCTCAATGACCCGGCGGGCGTAGGCGGCGTCGTGCCAGCCGCCGACGCGGGTCGACTTTTCTTCCAGATCCTTGTAGACCTTGAAGAAGTGGGTGATCTCCCGCAACAGGTGCGCGGGCACGTCCCGCAGATCCTGCACCCAGTTCCACTGGGGATCGCTGACGGGCACCGCGAGCACTTTCTCATCAGGCCCTTTTTCGTCCGACATCTCAAACAGGCCGACGGGCCTGGCCCGGATGACGCAGCCTGGGAACGTGGCTTCCCCCACCAACACGAGCGCGTCCAACTCGTCGCCGTCCCGGGCCAGCGTATCGGGTATGAAGCCGTAATCGGCCGGGTAGTGGACCGAAGAGAACAGCATCCGGTCCAAGAAGAACCGGCCGGTCTTCGGATCGTATTCGTACTTGTTGCGGCTGCCGCGGGGTATTTCGACCATTACCAGGACATCGTCCACCATCATCCGCTCCTTACGGTTGTTGGCCAAGGGTTCGGCGGAGCCTGCCGGTTATCCTGTTCGCCGGGCCTTCGCCTTGTGCGTAGCCCGCCCTTTTGCTAGACTGAAACGAGAAGACGTGGAGGGAGTATAGGTTCATGGACCCGCGACGGCGCAAGGTTGCGTTTGCCCTGATGCTAGTGGGCATCGTGCTTGTCTACCTGATTGCGACGGCTGCGTCCAACACCACGATGTACTACTTGACCGTCGAGGAAGCGCTGGCTCGACAGGACGAGCTGGTGGGGCGGTGGGTCCGGGTCGCCGGCCAAGTGCCCGGCGACAGCCGCGAGTTCGATCCGCGCGGGTTCCGGCTGGCCTTTGACGTCGAGCAGGACGGGAAGCGGATCCCGGCTGTCTATCGCGGGGTGCGCCCGGACAATTTGGTCGACGGCGCCGGGGTGGTGCTGGAAGGCAGCTTTAACGAAGACGGCGCGTTTGAGGTGGATCGCCTGCTGGTGCAGTGTGCCTCCAAGTATGAGGCGGCGGACCGGTACGATTCCGAAGACTCGCGGGCCTACGAAGAGATCGACGGAGTGCTCTACGAGTCGTACGAATCGGGCTGGCGCGGAGGGCGCTAGCTTGGAGATTCGGCTTCGAGACGTGAGCCGCCGGGTGGACGGGCGACGGTTGCTGGACGGCGTTACGCTCTCGCTCCGCCCCGGCGAGCTCTTGCTTTTGTGTGGCCCCAACGGGGCGGGGAAGAGCACTTTGCTCAAGGTCATCGCGGGGCTGCTGGCGCCCACATCGGGTGACATCGCCTACGACGGCCGGCCCGCGGCCAAGTGGGGGCCCGGGCTCCGGCGGCACTTGGGCGTCATGCTCCACGAAAGCCTGCTCTACGATGAGCTTACGGTGTGGGACAACCTCGTCTTCGCGGGCCGGTTGTTCGGGGTCGACGGTCTAGCGGCCCGGGCAGATGCGCTGGTCGATGAGGTAGGCCTGCGATTGGTGGCCCGCGAACCGTGCGGACGACTGTCCCGGGGAATGAAGCAGCGGGTGTCGCTGGCACGGGCGCTGATCCACCGGCCCTCGGTGCTGCTTTTGGACGAGCCGTACTCGGGTCTTGACGCCCGCTGGGCCGGTTGGCTCACGGATTTGCTGGCCCGAGAGCGGGAGCGGGGCGCGGGTATCGTGGTGGTCGCCCACGAATGGCGATTGGCTTGGCCTTTAGCCGACCGGGTGGCGGTGATCAACCGGGGGCGGCTTGTAATGCTGAAGGACGCAGGCGGGCGCAGCGCGGCCGATTTCGAGGCCGAGTACCGGCAGCTTGTGATCGCGGGCTATGAGGAGGGGAGCGGGTGAGTTACGGCCGGGCAGTCGCGGCGATTATCCGGAAAGACTTTCAATTGGAATGGCGCACCGGGGAGGCGTTGCTGACCCCGGTCCTCCTGTCCCTTTTGCTCATGCTCGTGTTCGTCTTCGCACTGCCGCCGTCGGCGCTCCGATCCTCCGATATGTTCGTCGCAGGCTTGTGGACGGCGGTATTTTTCTCGGGTACGGTCGGGTTGTCCCGGGGCTTCGGCCGGGAGAGGCCCGACGGGCGCCTGCTGGGTTTGTTGCTCGCGCCGGTGGACCGCGGGGCGGTGTTTTTGGCCAAGGCGCTGGTCTCGTTCTTGTTTATGGCAATTTCGGCCTCGGCGACCATCCCGGCGTTTTTCGCCGTTTTCGGGCAATCTCCCGGCGCGCCTGTTTGGCGCTGGGCCGCGGTGGTGGGTTTGGTCCTTTTGGCCTACAGCGGATCGGGAACCCTCCTGGGCGCGGTCGCGGCCCAGCTTCGAGCCGGGGAGGTGTTGTATCCGGTGCTCCTGTTCCCGCTCCTGGTGCCCGTCGTGCTTGCCGCGGTGCACCTGACCGACGCGTTGCTCGTGGAAGGCGGGTGGGGATCGGCCGGGGTGTGGATGAACATGCTGGTGGTGTACAATATCTTGTTCTGGGGCGTTCCGTATTTGGTCTTTGAGTACGTGGTGGAGGTATGATGTTGGCTAATCCGGGGGATGTGAAGCTTCAGCGAGCCCTGATCGCCCTGTCCGCGCCGGCGGTGGTGGCCGCACTGTACCTGGCGCTCATTTGGGCGCCCGACGAGCGGACGCTGGGAACGGTGCAGCGGATTTTCTATATCCACGTGGGCTCGGCCTGGAACGCGTATTTGGCGTTCTTCGCCGTGTTCGCAGCCAGCGTCGCGTATCTCACCCGGCGCCGGGCGTTGTTGGACGCGGTGGCGGCGTCCGCGGCCGAGATCGGCATTCTGTTTACCACGTTGACGCTGGCCACCGGGATCTTCTGGGCCCGGGCGGTGTGGAACGTCTGGTGGACGTGGGATCCCCGCCTGACGACGACGCTGATCATGTGGTTCATGTACGTCGCGTACTTGCTCGTGCGGGCTGCAGCCGACGGCGAGGAGCGGCGCGGGCGGTTGTCCGCGGTGTTCGGTATCGCGGCGTTCGCCACCGTGCCGCTGGTTCATTTCTCCGCTACGTGGTGGCGGGGAATGCATCCGAACATCATCGAAATTCAGGGTCCCACCCCACGGATCGCCATGGATCCCGAGATGATCGTGACGATGATCACGGCCATGGTGGCGTTGACCATCGTCAGTGGCGGCCTGTTCGCGTTCAGGCTCGGGCTGGAACGGTTGATGCGGCAGGCCGACAGGCTCAAGGAGAGGATCCGCCTGGAGGTGGGCGAGTGACGATGACGTACCTGTTCTTAGCCTACACCGCGTTTTGGTTGCTGTTGGCCGGATACCTGTGGAGCATGGCCGCCCGGCAACGCCGGCTGGCCCAAGAAGTTGCGGATCTTTCGGCCGCCCTCAAGCGGTACGAGGCGCAAGACCGGGTGACCCGCAGGCATGGGCTTTGAGCAGATAACGTTTCCTCTAGCATTCGGCGCGGGAATCGTGTCGTTCGTATCCCCGTGCGTCCTGCCCCTGATCCCGGCTTACGTGACGTATTTGACCGGAAGCAGCCTGGAGGAGCTTGAGTCCTCGGGCGGCCGCGCGCGGAGCCGGCTGTTCCTCAACGGCCTGTTCTTCGTGCTCGGGTTTTCCATCGTGTTTGTCGCCATGGGGATGGGCGCGAGCGCCGTAGGGCGGTTTCTGACCGAGCATCTGCCCCTGGTGCGGCGGCTCGGCGGGCTTGCGGTCATCGCTTTCGGCCTGTACATGATGGGTGTCTGGCGGGCTTTGGCCCTTGATCGGGAGCGGCGCTTCAAGGTGCCGGTCCGGTCGCCGGGGCCGCTCAACTCGTTGCTGCTTGGAGCGACGTTTTCGGCGGGCTGGACGCCCTGCATCGGCCCTGTGCTGGGCAGCGTGCTGGTGCTGGCGAGCACCGCCTCGACCGCTGTCCAGGGAGGGTTGTTGTTGCTCGCGTACGCGGCCGGGTTGGCCGTCCCGTTTCTCGTCCTGACCGTGTCCCTCCACCGGCTGTGGCCTTGGCTTAGGCGCCTTTTGCCGCACGCGGAGCGGATCCGGGTGGCAAGCGGGGTGCTTTTGGTCATCCTGGGCGTCATGGTTTACACCAACAGCTTTGTGCTGCTCAACAACTATTTCAGCTGGGGGTTCTGAGACGGTGGGCCGGCGCGCCAGTTCTTGGCTGGTCCCCATGCTGTTCGCTCTGGCCGTGGCGGTCTGGGGATACGCCACGGTGCGGGAGACGGTTCCGGACGGGTTGGTCATGGGACAGCCCGCGCCCGATGCCGTGCTCGTAGATTTGGCCGGCCGGAGGGTCCGCCTTTCTGATCTCCGGGGAAGCCCGATGATCCTGCGCTTTTCAAGCCGCAC
The DNA here is from genome assembly GCA_017656145.1 of Bacillota bacterium. GTDB lineage: Bacteria > Bacillota > Limnochordia > Limnochordales > ZCTH02-B6 > JACDOI01. The sequence continues at coordinate 20,574 of JACDOI010000017.1, forward strand.
GTGCGCGTACTGTTACGATGACTTCGAGTTTCTTGAGGCGCTGCAGAGCACGTACGGCGATGGACTGCGGGTCGTGGCCATCGAAACCGGCGCTCCCGTCGACATCGTTCGCAGCGCCGTGGCCGGCAGGAACCAGAGCTACCTCGTGCTCGTGGACCCGGCCGGCGCGGCGGCGGAGGCGTACCGGGTGCAGGGATTGCCCCAGACGTACTTCGTCAGCGCGGATGGGCGGGTCCTCGGGCGACTCCTTGGGGAGTTGTCCGATCAGGACTTCCGGGCCCACGTCGCGCAGATCCTGCGGCCCGACGGCCAGGTGCTCACGAGCCTGGAAGCGGAAGTCCGGGCTGTGGCGCAGCAGGTGCGCTGCCAGGAGTGCCAGGGACTGTCGGTGTGGCAGTCCCAGGCGCCATCGGCTTGGGAGATGCGGGACGAAATCCGGGAGCTTTTGCTTTCGGGTTTGACGCGCCAGGAAGTGCTGGATGAGCTGGTGGCCCGCTACGGCGTGGATGTGCTGTTGAGCCCTCCGGCCCGGGGACGGTTGGTTTGGGCCTACGCAATCCCGTTCGCGCTGATCGCCATCGCCGCCGTCCTGGCGGTCCGGCTCGGCCGGCAAGGGAGGGCGGCGGGGGAGGAGCCGCCGCCTGTGGGCGAGATCGACCCGGGTGTTGAGGAGCGGATTCGGAAGCGGCTCGAGGAGTATTTGTGACGCGACCGGAGACTGCTGCTGTAAGGCCGGGCGGGAATTGCCGCCCGGCCGTTGATCGGGGGTCGTGGATGTGAGTGTGGCGACGATGGGGCAATGGACGCTGGCGCTGGCCGGTGCCGTGGCGGTCCTTGGGACGGTGGCCGCCGTCGCGGCGGCCATGTATAGAACGCGGGGAGGGATTCGTCCCCCGGCGGCCTCCGGGTGGACGCGGTTCGCCGCGTTCGGGGCGTTCGCCCTGGTCTCGGCGTCCATGGCCGCCCTGCTCTTTGCGCTGCTCACCGACGATTTCCGCGTGGCGTACGTTGCGCATAACTCCCACCGGTTGCAGCCGATAGCCTTCAAGATCGCGGCGCTCTGGTCGGGGCAGGAAGGATCGCTTTTGTTTTGGACGTGGCTGCAGGCCGGCTACACGGCTTTGCTGGCCTGGCAAAAGCCGGAGCGGATGGGCAACCTGCAAGCACCGGCCCTTGGCATCCTTTTGACTGCTGTAGCCTTTTTCGCCGGCACGACGGCCTTTGTGGCAAGCCCGTTCGCCGAGCTGTCTTCCCCGCCCATCGACGGGCGGGGGCTCAATCCGCTGTTGCAAAGTGTCTGGATGATATCCCACCCGGTCCTGCTGTACCTGGGGTATGTGGGCGTGTCGGTGCCTTTTGCCGTCGCGATGGCGGCCCTCATTGTGCGCCGGCGGGGAAACGATTGGATCCGGCTCACCCGACGCTGGACGATGACGGCGTGGCTGTTTTTGAGCTTAGGGATCATCGTCGGAGCCCGGTGGGCGTATGAAGAGCTGGGGTGGGGGGGCTATTGGGCGTGGGACCCTGTGGAGAACGCCTCGTTCATGCCCTGGCTGACCGCGACGGCCTTCATCCACTCGGTCATCGTCCAGGAGCGGCGGAACATGCTGAAGCGTTGGAACGCGGTCCTGGTCACGGCCACCTACTGCCTCTCCGTATTCGGCACCTTCATTACTCGCAGCGGGATCCTCTCATCCGTGCACACGTTCGTCGAATCGGAGTTGGGCCCGCTGTTTATGGTCTATCTGGGCGCGATCCTCGCCGGAGGATTGTACCTGATCCTGGACCGCGGGGATATGCTGCAGGATGAGCGGGCTGTAGAGTCGTACGCTTCCCGGGAGTTTGGATTCGTGCTCAACAACTTGATCCTCGGGGGGCTTGCGTTCGCGGTCTTCTGGGGCACGGTGTTTCCTTTGGTTTCGCGGCTCATGGGCGTTGAGGTCACCGTGGGCGCGCCTTACTTCAACCGGATCACTGCGCCGCTGTTCGTGGCCCTCATGCTCCTTATGGGCATCGGGCCCTTGTTGGGATGGCGCCGTTCCAATTGGGCCGCAGTGGCCCGGCAAGTCGCAGTACCGGTGGGCATGGCGGCCCTGGCCGCGGGGGCCCTGTTTGCCGGCGGCGTCCGGGAGCCGGGCTTTTTGCTGGCCGTGGCCGGATCGGTCGTCGTGTTCGGGTCGGTGGCGGTGGAAGTGGTGCAGGCCGCGGCCGCCCGGATGAAGTTTACCCAAGACCCTCCGCTACTTGTTTTGCCGCGCCTTTTGGCCCGCAACCCGCGCCGCTACGGCGGTTACGCGGTGCACCTGGCCATCGCCATGATCGCCATGGGTATCGCCGGGCACACCTATTACCACCAGGAGTCGCTGCGGGGACTGGCCGTCGGCGAGCAGGCGGCCGTCGGGCCGTATGACGTCGTGTTCGAAGGTCTGGAGGAAGGAATCCGGAACGGCGTGCCGTACACGGCCGCGCGGGTCCGGGTGAAGCAAAACGGTCAGGATCTGGGATACTTGCTCCCCGCCAAGGTGTACCACCCGGGATGGTCGGACATGCAGGGGCCCAGCACTGAGGTGGCCATTTACTCGACCCTGGCCGGCGACTTGTACGTGGTGCTCGCCGGTTGGGACGAATACGGCAGCGTCGTCGGGTTTCAGCTGTTTTGGAACCCCATGATCGGCTGGCTGTGGTTTGGCGGCGGCCTTTTGGTGGCCGGAACGATGTTTGCCCTCTGGCCGAGGCCGGCGCGCGCTCCCGCACCGGCGGAGCGGGTGTTTGAGGCGCTGCGGGAGCTCGAGTACGATCGGGCTATGGGGCGCATCGCGGCCGGTGAGTACGCCCGGCTGCGGGCCGCCCTGGTGCGCCGGGCGGCGGAGCTGGCCGATGCGGAGACCGCAGTGCGCGGAGCTCTGGACCGGGAGCTGGCCGCGGAGCTGGCGGCCAGGCGGGAGGCGGAAGGATGAAGCCGGTCCCAACGAGCGGCCCGCGGGCGGCCTCGGCGGGTCCGGCGCGGGCCGTGAGCTGGTTCGCCATCGTATCGGCGTGCCTCTGCCTGGCGTCGTTTGCCCGCCCGGCGGGCGCGAGCGTGCCTGCCCCGGCCGGCGTCGAGGTGCAGCGGGAGCACTTGTTTTTCACCCTCGGCCCCGCTGGTGCGCACGTGCTCCACTTGATCGATCTGGTCAACCGGGGCGTCGAACCTGCCGCAAGCCTGCCGCTGCCGGTGCCGGCGCAAGCCCGGTTGGATTCGATTCCGGACGGACTGACGCTTGAGGCGGGGACGATTGTGGATTCCAGCCCCCTTGAACCGGGCGAGAGCCGCCAGTACGCGCTCGCGTATCAACTCCCCTGGCGGGAACCGATGGCGATCCGGCGGGCGCTGATCTATCCGACGCGCGAGCTGCTCATCTGGGCGGAAGAAGGCGCCATCGACGTCGAGGGCTTGCACTTGGATTTCCTGGGCCAACGGGAATTCGAAGGGATGACGTTTTCCGCCTACCGGATGGAGCGCCTGGATCCGCATCCCAATTGGCAAGTGGTCTTGCGGCGCACCGGCATCCCGGCCGGTGAATTGCCGCTTCTCATGGACCCGGTGATCGTGTCGGATCCGGCGGCGATGCTCGCCACAAGCCCCCTTTCCCGCCTGTTTTTGGCCGCGGCGGCCGTCGCGGGAGCCGCATGGCTGTATCGGCGGGCCGCCCGGCGCGGGGAGTCCCGCTTGAGGTCGCGGCCGGGCGCGCGCGCTTCAGCCCGGCATGTGCAGGAAGTCGCCGGGCATGCCCAAACGGCGGCCGCAGAGTTGAAGGAAGAAATCGTGCGCCTTGACCTCGCCTTCCGCGCGGGAGAATTGGACGAGGACACGTACCGGCAAGAGCGGGCTAAGCTGAAAGCTGAGCTTCTGACAATCGTCGGCGAACGGGAGGGATGGCCGTGAACCGCCTGGCCCGGCTCATCCCGATCGCGGTGCTCGCCGCGTTCGCAGTCGGCGCCCTCGTGTATTCGGAAACGCTCAAGATCCGGGCGCAAGTGGGCGCGGCGGTACCAGCCTTCAGCTTGCCGGACCTGACCGGGGAACCGCAAGGCCTTGACGGATACCGGGGCCGGCCGGTGATCATCAACTTCTGGGCTAGCTGGTGCGAGCCGTGTCGCGAGGAGATGCCGGCCCACGAGGCATTCTACCGCCGCTTTGGCGACCGCATCGGGTATCTGGGAATCAACCACCGGGAAGCGCCGGTTCAGGTCGAACGCCACTTAACCCGGTCGCGGGAGCAAGGGTTGGAATTCACGTTTCCCATCTTGCTCGACCGGGACGGGGCGGTGGGCGAGATGTTCCGGGTCGGCGGCGTGCCCGAGACGTGGTTTGTGGACGGCTCGGGCGTCGCCCGCCGCCACTGGCTCGGGCCTGTTAGTTTCGAGCAGCTGGCTGCCGCCTTCGAGCATGTTGCAGGTCGACCCGTGGACGAACAAGACGGCGGACCGTTCCATGGGACCGCGGGGGCCAGAAGCGTTCTTTTGGGCAGCTCGCCGGACCGGGAGGTGTACGTCGGCGGGGAGGCGGGCTTGGCCCGCTATCGCTTGGAATCTTGGTCGGCGCCCGGGCCCGCCTACGAGTGGGAACCGTTTCGCCCGGGAACCGGGGGCGCGCTGGTGCGGGATGCGGTCACCGGAGAACCGCTGGTTTTGACCGGCTTGGAACTTTCGGGCTTGCCCGGACCGCCCGCCCAGGCCGCCGCGGGGCACGGCCGCCGCCTCGCCTGGGTGCCCGGGCATGGCCTGTACGCCGATGAGGGGGCCGGATGGCAACGGATCTCCCCTGGGTTGGCCGGCGATCTCCCGGTGCTGGCGTTGGCCGTGGACGGCTTTGCACCGGAGAGGGCCATGGCCGCTACGGCCGCTGGCTTGATGGAGAGCGTCGACGGCGGCCGAACGTGGCAGCCCGCGGGCGTGCGGCAGCGGGTCTACGGGCTGCAGTTCGACCCGTTGGTGCCCCTCCGGGTCTATCTGGCCACCGATACGGGAATTTGGGTCAGCGACGACGGTGGCCGCACCGCCCGGCGGCTTGTCGCCAGTCCCCAGCGGGTGCTGGTGGCGGTGGACGCGCTGGAAATGAACGGAGAGACCTGGCTTGCGGCCGTCGCTCCCAACGGGGACGTATACGGCAGCCGGGACGCCGGCCGCACGTGGGAGCTGCTGATTCCCCGTCCCGGTGTTGCTGCAGGCCGGGCAGGCTGACTTAGGGGTTTCGGCCCGCGCAGTGGTCCAGCTTCGGTGTGCAACCGGGCTGAGCCCGGTGTTTCTGAGGACCGGAGAGGAGCGGACGACGGATGCGCAGCGGATCCCGACCGCTGCCCAGGTGGGCGGGGTTTCTCATCGTAGCGCTCATCGCGCTCGGGCTTGCCTGGTGGGAGCTGGCACGGCAAACCAGCGGACCCGGTTCCGGCCCGCGGGAGGCCGCCGTCATCCTCACCGTTGACGGCCCGTTCCCGCCGGTGCTATACGTTGAGAACGGGACCGATTACCGCATCGCGTTTACCAGCCTGGACGAAGAGTATGCCCTGGAGGGAGTGCCGCAGGCGGAACAGCCGGCGGTGGGCCCGGGGCAGGTGGTCTTTGGGCAACTCCGGGCCGAACCGGCTTGGAACGGCCGAAGGCTCGGACCCTACGGCCCGACCGTCCGGGTCGTGGACAGCCTCGATACCCTCGTGGCCCGGGGCGAAGTTTACCCCGTGGCCGTCATTGCCGGGGAGCGGGAGCTCATTCCGCGGCAAGTGCGGCTGCCCGAGGGTGGTTGGGCCCAGGTGGGGGGCACGAGCTTGAGCGCGCCGCGGATGCTGGCCATTGCGGGAACCGACGTCCACCTAGCGCTCTGGCCGGGTCAGCGGATGGACCTGACCCTGGAAGTGCCCGGGCCTGGGACGTACGCCGTCGAGTGCGAGCAAGGGTGTGAGCCCGGAGGCTGGAGGGGGGCTTTCCGGGTTGAAGCGGTGGCCGGCTCCGTCCCGTGGGTCGAATCCCGGGACAGCGGCCCGGCGGAGATAGGCCGGCCAGCTCCGGACTTTGCCCTGTACGACCTGAACGGCCGGGTGGTGCGTTTGTCCGACTTCCGGGGCAAAAAGCCGGTGTTTGTCAACTTCTGGGCCACCTGGTGTCCGCCGTGCCGCCGGGAAATGCCGGCCATGGAGGAGTTGCTGGCCCGCCGGGGCGAGGAAGTCGCGATACTCGCCGTCAACTACCGGGAGCCGCGCGACCAGGTAGATGATTTCATGAAGGAACTCGCGCTGACGTTTCCGGCCCTTTTGGACGTGCGAGGTGACGTCGCCCACCGCTACGACGTCTGGTCGTACCCGACCAGCGTCTTCATCGACGCGGATGGCATCATCCGGGGCCGTTTCATCGGCGAGCTTTCGCCGGCGATGATGGATGACTTTATTGACGCCCTGACGGCGGACGCGGCCGTCTTCCCTTCCTCCGGCCCGCCTGGATGATCCGGGTGCAAGGGATCCGCAAAACTACCCAGAATCCCTTCTTGGCAGCTCATGGGCGGTCAGGCACCGGCCGCGGGCGGAAGAATAGTTTGGATAGGTCCGGGAGGGAACGGGTTGGGCCGGTTGTTTGGTACCGACGGGGTGCGGGGCGTGGGAAACCGGGAACTTACGCCCGAATTGGCATTCCGCCTGGGGCGGTGCGCCGCGGCGGTGCTGGGCGGAGGAACGAGCGGCGAGCCTGGAGGGCGGGCGGTGCTCGGCAGGGATACGCGCCGCTCGGGAGACGTCTTGGAAGCCGCTCTTGCTGCTGGCATCGCGTCCTGCGGCGTGGATGTGCTCCGGGTCGGCGTCGTGCCCACGCCCGGTGTGGCATACCTGACGCGGGCGTTGGACGCCTCATTCGGCGCCATGATTTCCGCCTCCCACAATCCTGCGGAAGACAACGGGATCAAGTTTTTCGCCCAAGGCGGCTATAAACTCCCCGACGATGCGGAGGCCAAGATCGAGGCGCTCCTTCTTGACGAATCCGGAAAACGGGCGTGTTCGGCGGACGACGGCTTGCCCCGGCCGACCGGGGCCGGCATCGGCCGCATCTTGGACGCGGTCCGCGAGGTTCAACGGTACGCTCGGTTTTTGACCGAATCCGCGGGAGTGAGACTGGACGGGATGCGGATCGTGGTGGACTGCGCCCACGGGGCCGCGTTCCGGCTCGCGCCCGCGGTGCTCCGGGATCTTGGGGCGGAAGTCATCGCCCTTTGCAATGAGCCCGACGGGATGAACATCAACGTCGGATGCGGGTCGACCCATCCTGAGCTCATGCAGGCAGCCGTCCGCGAGCACCGGGCCGATGCGGGCCTAGCCCACGACGGCGACGCAGACCGGGTCATTATGGCCGATGAGCGCGGACAGCTTGTAGATGGCGATGTCATCCTGGCCATTTGCGGTCTGCACCTGGCGGCCCAGGACCGGTTGCCGGGGCGGGCCGTGGCCGCGACCGTCTACAGCAACCTGGGGCTGAAGCGGACGCTGGAACGGGCCGGCGTCGCCGTGGTGGAGACGCCGCCGGGCGACCGGGCGGTGCTGGAGGCGCTGCTCTCCCATGGGCTTGTCCTCGGCGGCGAACAGTCGGGCCATGTCATTTTCCTCGGGCACAACACGACAGGCGACGGCCTTTTGACCGGCCTGCAGGTGTTGCGGATCATGCAGGAGACGGGGCGGGCGTTGTCCGATCTGGCTTCCCAGATGACCCGCCTCCCGCAGGTGCTGACCAAAGTTCCGGTTCGGGACAAGGAGGCCTTTTCCGAGAACGCGCGGGTGCAGGAGGTGATCCGCCGGGAAGAGCAACAGCTGGGGGCTGAAGGCCGGCTCTTGGTTCGCCCCTCCGGTACCGAGCCGGTCGTCCGGATCATGGGCGAGGGAACCGACGAAGCCCGGGTCCGGGCAGCCGTTGAGCGCATCGCCGTCGTCATCGCGGCGGAGCTCGGATGAAGCGCCAGGCCTCAGCCGCCGTGTGCTGACCGGCGCTGAGGTGACGAGGTTGGGGATCTCGAACGTATCGGCGGGTGACCCACGGCCACGGCCGCGGTCGAGAGGGCGCCGACAAAGCCCGGGAGCGATCCCGGAGGGAAAACGGCGTCCGGGCGGTCCTAATGATAGGGAGGTGGATGCCTCGACTCCGGCAGCCGGAACGGGAGGGGGTTCCGTGGGGTCAGGCTTGTGGATTCATGTGCGGAATTGTGGGATATGCCGGGCGCGAGCAAGCAGTGCCCGTGCTGTTAGACGGCCTGCGCCGCCTGGAATACCGGGGCTACGACTCGGCCGGCACCGCGGTGTGCAACGGCGCCGGCATTCAGGTGCGCAAAGGGGGAGGCCGACTTGAGAGGCTCGAGAGCTTGGTGCGGGAGCAGCCGACCCCTGGGCACACCGGCATCGGCCACACTCGCTGGGCCACCCATGGCCCACCGTCCGACGACAACGCCCATCCCCACTTGGACTGCACCGGCCGGGTGGCGGTCGTCCACAATGGGATCATCGAAAACTACATGGCCTTGCGGGAAGAACTGGCGGCCCGGGGCCACCGGTTTCGCTCGGAAACCGACACGGAAGTGTTGCCCCACCTCATCGAGGAGCTGTACCGGGGCGATTTGCTTGAAGCGGTCAGGCAGGCGGTCCGCCGGCTTCGGGGCTCGTGGGCCATCGCGGTGCTGCATGCGAGCGAACCCGATCGGGTAGTGGTCGCCCGCAAGGACAGCCCAATGGTGGTGGGAATCGCCGAGGGGGCCAACCTGGTCGCCTCCGACATCCCCGCGCTGCTTCCCTACACCCGTTTCGTGTACGTGCTCGACGACCATGAACTGGCCTCGGTCACCGCCGGCGGGGTGACCATCGAGGACGAGGCCGGCCGGCCTGTGGGCAAGGCTCCCTTGTTCGTCGACTGGGACGCCGCGGCCGCAGAAAAGGCCGGCTACGCCCACTTCATGCTCAAGGAGATCCACGAGCAGCCCCGGGCCGTCCGCGATACGCTGGCAGGAAAACTCGATATGGACGCGGGACGGGTCGTGCTGGCCGGCGCCGCGTTTTCGGCCGAGGAGGCCCGGAGCCTGCGCAAGATCGATGTTCTGGGCATGGGCACCGCTCGCCACGCGGGGCTGGTCGGCAAGCCTGTCTTGGAGCGGTTCACCCGCGTGCCGGTAGAGGTGGACCTGGCGGCCGAGTTTCGCTACCGCGACCCGCTCGTCGATGAGGGGACGCTGGCGGTCGTCATCAGCCAGTCGGGGGAAACCGCCGATACCTTGGCCGCCATGCGGGAAGCCCGGGCCCGGGGCGCCCGGATCGTCGGGATCACGAACGTGATGGGCAGTTCACTGGCCCGGGAAGCCGGCCGGGTCATCTACACGCTGGCCGGACCCGAGGTGGCGGTGGCATCGACGAAGGCATACGTGACGCAGCTTGTGGCCCAGTATCTTTTGGCAGCCCATCTGGGCCAGGAACGGGAAACGTTGTCGCGGGATGAGGTTGGCCGGTGGGTGGAGCAACTGGCCCGCCTGCCGGGCTTGGTCGAAGACGCGCTGGTGCTGGAAGACGACATGCGGGACTTGGCCGAAGGGCTGGCCGCCTGCGAGCACACATTCTTCATCGGCCGCGGCCTTGACTGGGCGACGGCGCTGGAAGGCGCGCTCAAGCTCAAGGAGATCTCGTATATTCACGCGGAGGCGTACGCGGCCGGCGAGCTGAAACACGGGACCCTCGCACTGATCACGGAAGGGACGCCGGTGGTGGCCCTGGCGACCCAACGGTCCCTGATCGACAAGGTGCTGAGCAACATCAAGGAGGTCAAAGCCCGGGGGGCCCGGGTGCTGGCGCTGGCTGCACCCCAAGCCCGGGAAGTGGCCGAGGCCGCAGACACGACGATCTGGCTGCCGGACGCGCCGGATCTGTTGATGCCCGTTTTGGCAGCGGTTCCGTTGCAGCTGCTCGCGTACTACACCGCGTGCCTGCGGGGATGCGACGTGGATAAACCCCGCAACCTGGCCAAGAGCGTGACGGTGGAATGAGGGAGCGGGCATGGTCCTTGGGGTAGGCGTGGACGTGGTGGCCGTGGACCGGATTGCGCAAGCCGTCGACCGGCTCGGCGTCCGGTTTCTCCGGCGCGTCTACACCGAGGCCGAAGCAAGGACATGTCTCGCCCGCCGGCAACGGGCGGCCTGTCTGGCCGCCCGCTTTGCCGCCAAGGAGGCAGTGATGAAGGCGCTGGGCTGCGGATTGGGCCCGGTGGGATGGCGGGACATCGAAGTCCAGCGGGGACCCGGCGGCCGGCCGCAAGTCCGGCTGGAGGGAGCCGCCGCCCGGCTGGCGAACGAAAAGGGTGTCGAGCGGATTCACCTCAGCCTGTCCCATGACGGCGGCATAGCCATCGCCTGCGCCGTTGCGTGGGGCGGGGGGGAAGCCCGGGGAGAGACGGTGTGAAGGTCGTCACATCCCAGGAAATGCGGGCCATCGACGGGCAGGCCATAGAGGAGTACGGAATTCCGGGCCTCGTTCTCATGGAGCACGCGGGCTGGCAAGTGGCGCGGCGGGCGTGGGACTTGTTGGCGGACATCGGCGGGCGGAAAGTCGTCGTGTTTGCCGGCACCGGCAACAACGGCGGAGACGGGTGCGTCGCGGCGCGGCACCTGTTCAACTGGGGCGCCCGGGTTCGGATCGTCCTGGCCGGTGACCCGAACCGGGCCGGACCCGATGCCGCCAAGCAGCTGGAGATGGCGAGGCGCCTTGGCATCGAGGTCGTGCCGCTGACCGCCGAAACCCGCCAGAAGGTGCGGCTGAACGCGGCCGCCGCGGATGTGTTGGTCGACGCGCTGCTGGGCACAGGGAGCAAGGGGGCGCCCCGGGGAGCGGCGGGCCAAGCGGTTGACATCCTCAACGGCTCCGGCAAGCCGGTGGTGGCGGTGGACATTCCCTCCGGCGTCGACGCCGACACCGGCGCCGTGCCGGGTAACGCGGTCCAGGCCGAGTGGACGGTCACGTTCGGCCTGCCCAAGGTGGGCTTGCTGCTGTCCCCGGGGCGGCGCTTTGCCGGGCGCATCGCCGTCGTCGACATCGGGCTTCCCCGGATGCTGCTTGAGCGCGGCTCGCGGGAATGGGTCGAAGAGGACTTTGTCCGAAAGTTGCTGCCGCCCAGGCCGCGGGATGGGCACAAGGGGACGTTCGGCCACGTGCTGGTGGTCGGCGGCTCCCGGGGGATGTCCGGTGCCGCCCTGCTCGCCGCCCGGGGGGCCCAGCGGGTGGGCGCAGGGCTGGTGACGGTAGCTGGACCGGCCAGCCTGCAGCCGGTATTCTCCCAGGCAGTGATGGAGGCGCTGACGCAGCCGTTGCCTGAAGATCCCGCAGGGTTGGTGGCGCCGGAAGCGTCCGCTGCGGTTTTGTCGTTGAGTGCCCGTACCGACGTTCTGGTGATCGGCCCCGGCTTGTCCCGCACCCCCGGCGCGGGCGAGATGGTCCGAAGGGTGCTGGACGGGGCAGGCAGCCCGGCGGTGGTGGATGCCGACGCCCTCTACGCCCTCGGTCCCGGCGGCCGGTGGCTGGAGAGTCGTTCGCAGGAGCGGCCGCTGGTGCTCACCCCGCACCCGGGCGAGATGGCGCGGCTTTTGGACGGCTCTGTGGCCGACGTCCTGGCCGATCCTTTGGGGATAGCCGTTTCCCGGGCCCGGGCGTGGAAGGCGGTGGTCGTCCTGAAGGGAGCGCCGACGGTCGTGGCCGATCCTTCGGGCCAGGCGTTCATCAACAGCACCGGTAGCGACGCCCTGGCCACCGGCGGCACCGGCGATGTGCTCGCGGGCGCCATCGCGGGGCTCATGGCCCAGGGGGCGGCGCCGCTGGCTGCCGCGGTGGCCGGCGTGTACGTCCACGGGCTGGCCGGTGAGCTGGCCGCGGCCCAGCTGGGACCCGCGGGCGTCGTGGCCGGTGACGTGGTGGAACGGATTCCGGCGGCGCTGGCCCGGGTGCGGGGCGAGCGGGGCCGGGGCTTGAGCGATTTCCAGCCCGTAGCGGGACAGGGCCGCCGCGGTTGGGGAATGGGGGAAGTCATCGGTGGATGACGGGCGCAGTTTGACCGGTGAAGATCTTCGCTGGATCGAAGTTGACCACGCGCGCATCGCGGCCAACGTCCGGGCGATGAAAAGCCTCCTGGGCCCGGCGAGCCTTTGGGCTGTCGTCAAGGCACAAGGGTACGGTCACGGGGCCGTCGAAGTGGCCCGCACGGCGCTGGCCGCCGGGGCCGCGGGACTTGCCGTCGCGTCGGTGGAGGAAGGCGTCGAGTTGCGGCAAGCCGGGATCGAAGCGCCGGTTTTGGTCTTGACGCCCGCCCAACCGGCACAAGCGCGCTCGATCGCACGCCACCGACTGACCGCGGCGTTGAGCGACATGCCCGCTGCGGAAGCCTTGGCGGCCGCGGGCCGAAGCCTAGGCGAGGCGGTGCCGGTGCACGTAAAGGTCGATACCGGCATGGGCCGCTTCGGCGTTCTGCCCGAGGACGCCGTTGCCTTCGTTCGCCGCGCCCGGCAGTTCAGCGGTCTTGCCGTCGAAGGGGCGTTTACCCATCTGGCCGCAGCCGACGAGGAAGACCTCGGGCCCGCCCGGGTTCAGCTCGCGCGGTTTTCCAACGCCGTGCGCGATCTGGAGCGGGAAGGGCTCAAGCCTCCGCTGGTCCACTGCGCCAACAGCGCCGCCGCGGTATCCTTGCCCGAAAGCCGTTTCGATCTGGCCCGGGTAGGCATCGCCCTGTACGGCCTGTACCCGTCGGATGCGGTACGGCGCCGGGCGAAGGCCGCCGGGATCGTCTTGCAGCCCGCCATGACTTTTCGGGCCCGGGTGTTGGCCGTGCGCCAGGTGCCCGCGGGCTGGACCGTCGGATACGGGCACACGTTCGTGGCGTCCCGGCCGACGGTTGTGGCCACCCTGGCCGCGGGCTACGCCGCGGGCCTGGCCCGGGGGTTGTCCCACAAAGGCGAGGTGCTGCTTGCGGGCCAGAGGCGGCCGATCATCGGTCGGATTTGTATGAACCATTGTATGGTGGACGCCGGCGACTTGCCGGTCCGACCTGGAGATGTCGCGACGCTGCTTGGGGCGGACGGCGGGTCGGCGGTGACGGCCGAGGACTGGGCGGGCCACCTGGGAACGATCCCGTACGAGGTGGTTTGCCTGGTGGGCGGCCGAAACCCCCGCCGCCACCTGGCCGAAGCGGCCGCCGGGAATGCCTCCTGATCCGCCTGGGCCTGGTGCAAGACCAGAACCCGCGGCGTCGAGGCGTCCGGGGCCGCGTTCAGCCGGGGATCGGCGGCTAAAACTTGGCCAGGTACTGCTCGATTTCCCACGGGTGGACTTGCGTCCGGTACAAGTCCCACTCGATGGCTTTCGCCTGCAGGAACTTCTCGGACGTGTGGGGACCGAGCACGCTCATGATCACTTCGTCTTGTTGCAGCTCCCGGACCGCTTCCTCAAGGCTTGCCGGCAGGCTTGAGACGCCCGCGGCGGCCCGTTCGGCCGGAGTCATATGGTAGATGTTCTTGTCGAGCGACTCAGGCGGTTCGATTCTGTTCTTGATCCCGTCAAGCCCGGCTTTGATGATGGCCGCGAACGCGAGGTACGGGTTGCACGACGGGTCCGGCGACCTCAGCTCCACCCGGGTTCCCTGCTCGCGGCTCAACGGAACCCGCACCAGGGCGCTGCGGTTCTGCGCGGACCACGAGACGTACACCGGAGCCTCATATCCGGCCACCAGCCGCTTGTACGAGTTGACCAGCGGATTGGTGATGGCCGTGAACCCGCGGGCGTGGGCCAGCAACCCGCCGATGAAGTGCAACGCCGTCTCGCTCAGCTGGAACGGCCCATTGGGATCGTAAAACGCGTTGCGCCCGTCCTTGAACAGCGAGATGTGGGTGTGCATCCCGGATCCGTTGATGCCGAAGATGGGCTTGGGCATGAAGGTGGCGTGCAAGCCGTGCCGCGTCGCAATGGTGCGGGTGACGAATTTGAACGTCGCGACCCGGTCGGCGGTCACCAGCGCTTCATCGTATTTGAAGTCGATTTCATGTTGCCCGGCGGCCACTTCGTGGTGGGATGCCTCTACCTCGAAGCCCATCTCTTCCAGCGCCAGGACGATATCCTTGCGGGCGTCTTCGCCTTTGTCGACGGGTCCCATGTCGAAGTAGCCCGCCCGATCGTGGGTTTCCGTGGTGGCGTCGCCGTCGTCCGCCTGCTTGAACAGGAAGAACTCGCACTCGGGTCCGAGATTGACTTTGAAACCCAGTTCTTCCGCTTCCTGCAAGACACGCTTCAGGATGAAGCGGGGATCACCCTCGAAGGGCTGGCCGTTGCTGCGGTATACGTCGCAGATGAGACGGGCCTCGGTCCCGTGATCCGACGCCGTCCACGGGAAGATGACGAAGGTGGAGTAGTCGGGGTGCAAGACCATGTCCGACTCCTCGATCCGGGTGAAGCCTTCGATGGACGAGCCGTCGAACATAATGTCGTCGTCCAAGGCCTTCTCCAATTGGCTGACGGGAATCGTGACGTTCTTGATGACGCCGGTGATGTCGGAAAACTGCAGCCGGATAAACCGGACGTTTTGCTGTTCCGCCTTCCGGAGAATATCGTCCTTCGTATATTTGACGGCCATCAGTCCATATTCGCCTCCTCGCTTGCATGTTCACTCCCCGGTCTTGAGAAACCGGGAGCGGTCAGCCGCCGGATGAGCTCCGCCTGGTTGTCTACCGGAAAAATCGACGTGAGCTTCCGGCCGGCGGCCAGCTGGGATACGATCAGGTCGTGGTCCAGCTGGGGAACGCCTTCCACTGGGGGCAGCGGCACCTCGTGGCGTGGCGGGGGTTTCGCGCCCGCGGGCCCCGAACCAGCCGCGTGGCCGTCCAACCAACCCTTGATGCCTTGCAACGACAGCCCTTGATTGAGCAGCTCCTTGATCTGCAGCAGGCGATCAACGTCCGCGGGAGAATAGAGCCGCTGCTTTCCCTTGGTGCGCTGCGGGCGGATCAGACCGTGCTGCTCGTAGTAGCGGATCTGTCGTCCCGTGAGGCCGGTCAGTTTTTCCACCACGCCGATCGAATAGACGGGCGCCGTGCGATCGATCCGGCTCATGTCATTTCCCCCCTTTCGTGCCCGCCACATCAAATGTCAGCTCTATGATATGATCATGTTATAGACGCGTCAATCCCGGTACGTAAATTTTTATGACAAGGAGGATGCCGGCGGGCCGATGAGAATAAGAACTGTCGATCCCGGCCGGCATCGCTCGGTGTTCAGGAACCGGCGGCCCGCCGGGTGCAGTGCTGACGCGACGAAAGGAGCGAGGCGGTGTGAGCGGTTCAAATCCGCTGCGGCCCGTAGTCGACGGGCTGGTAGGCTGGATGCGACAGCAAGTCCATGAGGCCGGCGCGGCTGGGATCGTCGTGGGATTGAGCGGCGGGATCGACTCGGCGGTGGTCGGGGCCCTGGCAAGGCGCGCCTTTCCCGATCGGTGCCTTGGGCTCATCATGCCGTGCCACAGCGATCCGGCCGACGAGGCCGACGCGCGGCTGTTGGCGGAACATGAAGGAATCCCGTGGATGCGGGTCGATCTGACGCCGGTCTACGATCGACTGGCGGAGGCGCTTGAGCGAGGAGAACCTTCTCTTCCGCCCGGCACCGATGCAGGCACCGGCCGGGAGGTTCGGAATCGGCTGGCTGCGGCCAACGTGAAACCGCGCCTGCGGATGATGACCGTGTACTACTGGGCCAACCGGTTGAACTACCTCGTGGCGGGGACCGGCAACCGGTCGGAGCTTTACGTCGGGTACTTCACCAAATACGGCGACGGCGGCGTGGATCTGTTGCCCTTGGGTAACCTCGTCAAGCGGCAAGTGTACGCTCTGGCCGAGTTCCTCGGGATTCCGGAGCGGATCCGGCAACGGCCGCCCAGCGCGGGACTGTGGCCCGCCCAGACCGATGAGGCGGAGATGGGGCTCACGTACGCGGTGTTGGACGGGTACTTGCTGACAGGCCAGGCTTCGCCCGATGCCCGGGAGCGCATCGAGCGGCTGCACGACGCAAGCGCGCACAAGCGCAGCCTGCCGCCCATCGCGCCGGTGGATTGGCCTCCGGAGGAATAGCGGCAGGTTCGCGGCTCCAAGGCGGCCCGGCTGGGCGCGGTCGTGCCTGGGCCTGCTTTCTAAGGCGTGCGGTGATGGCCAAGCGCCTTGGGAAATGGTACAATACGGGCTGGACATGGAGATCGTGTTAGTCGGCCTCAACCATAAGTCCGCCCCCGTCGCGGTGCGCGAGCGGCTTGCATTTGGCCCTGAAGAGTCCCGGCGCGAGCTGGCGCGCCTTGTGTCCCAGACGGGCCTGTCAGAAGCGGTCATCGTATCAACCTGCAACCGGACCGAAGTGTACGGTGCCACAGGGGACGGCCCGGAGGGGCTTGATAACGTCCGCGGGTTTTTGGCCGCGTTCGCCCGGTGGAAGCCCGAGGATCTCGCTCCTATGCTGTACCAGCTGACAGGTGCGGACGCGGCCTGCCATTTGGGTCGCGTGGCCGCGGGGCTGGATTCCATGCTGGTAGGCGAATCCCAGATTCTCGGCCAGGTGCGGGCCGCTTTGCGGCATGCCCGGGAGGCGGGGACCGCGGGGCCGTACTTGTCCCGGCTGTTTGAGGCGGCGATGAGAGCCGGAAAGCGGGCCCGGGCCGAAACCCCCATCGGCGAAGGCGCCATGTCCATCAGCCACGCGGCGGTGCAGCTTGCGGCCAAAATGTTCGGTTCATTGCGGGACCGGGACGTATTGCTCATCGGAGCCGGCAAAGTCGCGGACTTGGTCGCGCGGCACCTGTCCCGTCACGGCGCGGCTAGGGTGCGGGTGGCCAACCGGAACCCGCAACGGGCCGAGCGGCTGGCCGCGGCCTACTCGTGGAATGCAGTTCCCTTGACATCGCTTGGCCAATGGCTCGAAAAATCGGACATTGTCATTAGTTCCACCGGCGCGCCGGAACCGATCATCGACGTTCCCATGGCCCAGGCCGCCCTAAAGCGCCGCAACGGCCGGCCGCTGCTTCTTGTCGACCTGGCCGTTCCTCGGGACGTGGATCCCGGCGTGGCCGGGCTTTCCGGCGCGGTCGTGTACAACATCGACGATCTCCAGTCGGTGGTCGACTCGGCGGTGGCCCGGCGCCGGGAATACCTGGAGCAGGCCGACGCGATCGTCCGGGAGACGATGGACGAGTATTTGGCGTGGTACCGGGAGCGGATGGTGAGCCCTGTCATTGCCCGTCTCCGCCGGCGGGCCGAAGCCATCCGCGAGCGGGAGCTGGACAAGGCGCTAAGACGGCTGAACCATTTGCCCGAGGCGGACAAGGAGCGCATCCGGGCTCTTTCCTCCGCCATCGTCAATAAACTGTTGCACGAGCCGACCGTGCGGCTGAAGGAACACGCGCGCGCAGGCGTCGGAGAGGAGCTGGCCCGGGTCGTCGACGAGCTGTTCGCGTCCGCCGACGAATTCGACCGGACGGCGACCCGGCGATCGGGATGAGCGGCCGGCGGTCTGAAAAGGGTGGAATCCGGTGAACGAGCGGGAAGTGGTGGTCGGCACCCGCGGCAGCGCGCTCGCGCTGCGGCAGACCCGCGCAGTGGTGTCCATGCTGGAAGCGGCCGCCCGGCGGCACGGGTTGCCGTGGCGCTTTACCGTGCGGGTGCTCCGCACCCGGGGCGACGTCGACCGCAACACGCCCCTGGCCCGGTTTGGCGATCGGGGTGTCTTTGTGCGGGAGGTGGAGGACGCCCTGCGCCGCCGGGAAGTCGACATGGCCGTTCACAGCCTCAAAGATTTGCCGGTCCCGGCGCCCGAACAAGCGGGCTTCGGTGAAGCAGGGCAAGATCTGGTTGTCGGCGCAGTTCCGGTGCGGGAAGACCCGCGGGACTGCCTGGTGATGGCCCGGCCGCTTCTGTCCGGGACGTCGCCGGCGGCCGGCGACTGGCCGCAATCCCCGGCTTTGTTATTGTCGTGCCTGCCGCACGCCGCGACGGTCGGCACCGGCTCGCCCCGCCGCGCCGCCCACCTGCGGCACTGGCGCCCGGACCTGACGTTCATTGCCATCCGGGGCAACATCGATACCCGCCTGCGCCGCCTGGACCAGGGAGATCTCGCGGCCGTCGTCCTGGCCGCGGCCGGCCTGCGGCGCCTGTCCCTTTGGGACGAACGGATGCTGTTGCTGCCTCCCGACGTGTGCCTTCCGGCTCCGGGCCAAGGGGCGCTGGCCGTACAGGTGCGGGCCGGCGACGCCGACCTGCAGCGGGTGGCAGCGCTGATCGACGACCCGGCGGTGCGGGCCGCGGTCGCGGCGGAGCGGGCGCTCTTGGCCCTGCTGGGAGGCGGATGTCACGTTCCGGTCGGCGCCCTGGCCGAGTGGTCCGGCGACGGTTCCGCGCGGAGCCTGCGCCTCTCAGCCGCCGTCGCGGCCCCCGACGGTTCCCGCGTCGTGCGGGCCGCCCGCTCAGCACCGCCCGGAGCGGGCAGCCCCGAGCAACTGGCCCGCCGGGTGGCCGAAGAGTTGTGGTCCCAAGGCGCGAGGGAGCTTCTGGAAAACGGCGCCGGCCGGTGACCGGCCGGTGGCCGTCGCCTGGCATGGCCGGGATCCCCCGGGCATAGGACACTCCCGGAAGGGGGAGTGGCTTTTTTGCCCAGGATCATGCCCGCACTCCGGAACGGGAAAGGCGTTTGGGGCTTGATGGCCGCGGCGGGCATCGCCGCCGGTTTGGCCCTGGCCGTGTTTCCAAGGCCGGAATCGGGGGTGGCCCCCGGCCCCGGAACCACCTCAGGACCCGCCGGGACCGCGGTGCCGGCAGCAACCAAGGCGTACGGGGCCGGCGAGCGGGTCGTTTTTCGCATGGATGATCCCCGGGGCGATGACCGGGGGCCGGGGACCTACCGGTATCCCATCGATCCCAGTTTCGTTCCGGGATTGTACGACCTGCAATCGTTCACTGTGCTGGTTGCCCAAGACAACATCGTGTTTGACCTGACCTTCGGCACCATCGCCAACCCTTTCCGCGCGCCCGAAGGTTTTTACCATCAGCTGATCGACATCTACATCCATACCGGCCCGGGCGGCCGGACCGAGCCGCTCATTCCCGGCCCCCGGGTGCGGTTCGACCCGGCGTACCCGTGGACCGCCCGGGTGCGGGCCGAGCCCTTCGGCGGGTCTCGGCTGGATCGGGCTGACGATGAGTCGGGATCCGGGGTAACGTCCTTTCCGGCCCGCGCCTTGGTGCTGGACGACGGGCGCACCATCCGGGTTTCGGTGCCGGAGGAGGCTTTGGGAACGCCGGATCGATCGTGGCGGTATTATGTCCTCATCGGTGGGTTTGACCCGTACGGTCCGGACGGGTACCGGACCGTGCGGCCGCAGGCTACGGCCTGGAGCTTCGGCGGCGACCCGTCGGGGGCGGGTCCCCTCGTCATCGATCTGTTGGCGCCCCGCTTTTGGCCTTCGCAAGCCCGCCAGCTCGGTTCTTTCCGCCAAAATCCTCCGCTTGCGGCCCGCCTTCATCCGGTGGGTCCCAGCCGGTGGCCCCGCTGGGCCTTGCCGGCCTTGGCCCTCTTGTTCCTCGCTGCGGCCGCGTTTTGTATCCTCCGGCTGATGCGCCGCCGGCGGGCATGAATTGCTCCCGGGATGGAACGTTAACAGGGGAAGGCGAGCCGGCCCCGGGGGAACCGGCGGCCGCGCTGATGCGCACGCTGAGGACCGGCCGGCGAAACGCTCGTTGCAAGTCGGCCTCTGCCGCGGCCGCATCGTCTCCGCCTGCCAGAAGCCGATCGGCGATGGGCAGGCGCACCCGCACCCGCCGCTGAAATTGTTCGGGCCAGACCGGCATCGGCGATGACCTCCCCTTTTGCTGGTACGGTACGGCCTCCGGCGGCGGCAAGGAACGGGAGTGAAATCCTAATCGGCGCTGGCGAGTGGGAGGAACTCCAGATCGGTTGGCGGCCTGGCCGCGGGCTCGCGGGCGGGGCGGAGGCCGAGTGGCTGGTCACCAACGGGCTGGGGGGATTCGCGTGCGGCACGGTGGCCGGGACCCATACCCGCCGCTACCACGGATGGCTTATCGCCGCGCTCGACCCGCCGGTGGACCGCCGGCTGTTGTGGGTGAAGGCCGAAGAGCGCATTCTCGGGCCGATGAAGGAGCGGTGGCTTTCGGTCAACGAGTACGGGGGCGCCGTCCACCCCGACGGTTGGCGTTACTTGGCCGGCTTCCGGGTGTACCCGTTTCCCACCTGGACATTCCTCGTCGACGGCATCGTCCTGGAAAGAACGATCTTTATGGTCTTTGGCCAAAACACCACCGTCGCCGTCTATCGCTTGATCCGGGGCCCGTCCCCGGTCGAAATCAGCTTGGACCTTTTGGTCAACTGCCGCGATTACCATCACACCCTGCGGGCCAACGGGTGGCCGTTCCGCCAGCATCCGATGCCGCACGGAACCTGGATCGAGGCGTACCCGGGGGCGCCGCCGGTGTGCCTGGCGGGCGGGCCGAAAGGCCGGTATGAGCCGGACCCGGCGTGGCACTACGATTTCCGCTACCGGATCGAGCGGGAGCGGGGGTTGGACTGGGCCGAGGACCACTTCCGGCCCGGCCGGATCATCTTGCGCCTCGACGGCCCGGGGGACGAAGCGGCGGTCGTGGCCCACTGTCCGGTGCCCGGCACGGCCAATTCCCCGCCGGCGCACGAGGCGCCCGCCTCCCTGGCCCGGTGGGCGACCCGGGGCTATCGGGCCGAGGCGGCCCGCCGCCGGGCCCTGGTGGACAGCGCACCTTTCCCGCATCCCGACTGCCAACGGCTTGCTGTGGCGGCCGGTGATTTTCTCGCCCGCCGAAAAGACGGCGCGGCCACCATCGTGGCGGGCTACCCGTGGTTTGCCGACTGGGGGCGCGACGCGATGATCTCCCTTCCTGGCCTTTTGCTCGCGACGGGCCGGCTCGACACGGCCCGGGAGGTGCTGTTGACGTTCGCCGAGCACCGCCGGGACGGCTTGCTGCCCAACCGGTTTGACGACAGCGGCCGGGGGGCCGAGTACAACGCGGTCGATGGGCCGTTGTGGTTCGTCTACGCCGTCTGGAAGTACGCCCAAGCCGGCGGCGACCGGACCGCCGTCAGGAGCGAACTGTTGCCGGCCGCGGTGGACATCCTCGAGCATTACGTGCGCGGAACCCGCTACGGTATCCGGGTGGACGGGGACGGGCTCGTCTGCGCGGGGGAGCCGGGCGTGCAGCTGACGTGGATGGACGCCAAGGCCGGCGAATGGGTGGTGACACCACGGGCGGGGTTTCCGGTAGAGGTCAACGCCCTTTGGTATAACGCCCTGCGGGCGGTGGAAAGCCTAGCGACAAGACTCGGCCTCCCCGGAGGATCCCGGTGGGGGAGGCTTGCCGCCTCGGTCCGAAAGGCGTTTCGGGCCCGGTTCCGGCATCCCCAGGGGTGGTTGTACGACGTGGTGGGTCAGGAAGGCCCCGAGGCCGGAGACATCCGCCCCAACCAGCTGTTCGCCGCGGCGCTGCCCTTTCCGGTCCTTTCTCCCCGCGAGGGAAGTTCCATGGTGGACTGGGTGGCAAGCCGCTTGCTCACGCCGGTGGGCGTGCGAACGCTTGACCCCGGTCACCCGGACTACCGCGGGACGTACGGGGGCAACCAGATCGAACGTGATGGCGCCTATCACCAGGGGACGGTCTGGCCATGGCTGTTGGGACCGTTCGCCAACGCCTGCTTGACCACCCGGGGGCGGGATCGCGGTTCCCGGGCCTTCATTCAACGGCTTTGGACACCGCTTTCGGCCCACTTGTCGGGTGAAGGCGCGTTGGGGCAAGTGTCCGAAATCTTCGACGGCGATCCGCCCCACGAGCCCCGGGGATGTTTCGCCCAGGCCTGGAGCGTGGCCGAGTGGTTGCGGATATGGTCCGAAGAGTTGGCCCGGCCTGATCCGCCGGGTGAAACTTCAACCGGTGGAGCCGCCCGGGAAGGGGCTCCATCGGCGCGCTCGGGAGGTATGGCGACGTGAACCGCCGCATTCTCATGCTCAGCTGGGAATACCCGCCCAAGGTGGTCGGCGGGCTCGCCCGGCATGTGGCCCACCTGAGCCGGGCTCTGGCCGAGGCAGGACATCAGGTGGTGGTGCTGACGCAAGAGGCTCCCGGCGCGCCGGCCCGGGAGATGGACGGCGGCGTGGAGGTTCACCGGCTGTCAGTGGGGCCGCCGGCTCCCCGGGACTTTCCGGGCTGGGTGATGCGGCTCAACTTCGAAATGGTGGAGCGGGCCGTCCAATTGTTCGCGTGCGGGCGGCGGTTCGACCTGGTCCACGCCCACGACTGGCTCGCGGCTTACGCCGGCAAAGCGTTGAAGCACGGCCTGGCCGTTCCGTTGGTCGCGACCATCCACGCGACGGAGCACGGCCGCAACAACGGGCTGCACACGGACTTGCAGCGCCACATCGGCGAGGTGGAGTGGTGGCTGACGTACGAAGCGTGGCGGGTCATTTGCTGCAGCCGGTTCATGGAACACGAAGTGCGGCGGGTGTTCCAAACGCCGGCGGACAAGATCCGGGTCGTCCCCAACGGCGTCGAACCGCCCCGGCCGCCGGACCCGGCTAAAGATGAGGCGTTCCGGGCCCGATTTGCGGCGCCTCATGAAGCCATCGTCTTTTTTTTGGGCCGGCTCGTGCACGAAAAGGGCGTGCAGGTGTTGCTGGAAGCCGCGCCGGCCATATTGGCACGGCATCCGGAAACGCGGTTCGTCATCGCCGGCGAAGGACCGGCCAAAGACGGATTGGAGGCCCGGGCCCGGCAGTTGGGAGTGGATTCCCGGGTCGTCTTTTACGGGTACGCCGGCGACCGGGAGCGGGACAGCTTCCTGCGGATCGCCCAGGTGGCCGCCTTTCCCAGCCTCTATGAGCCGTTTGGCATTGTGGCGCTGGAGGCCATGGCCGCGGGCACCCCGGTGGTGGCGACGGCCACCGGCGGGTTTCAGGAAATCGTTCGCCACGGGCAAAATGGGTTGCTGGCCGTTCCCGGCAGCGCCCAGTCGCTCGCGGACAACATCGTCGCCCTCCTGGTCGCTCCCGGTTTCGCCGAAAAACTGCGGCGGCAAGCCCTCGCCGACGCGCGGGAGAAGTACGGCTGGCCGACGGTGGCCGCGCGCACCGTTGAGGTGTACGAAGATGTGTTGGCCGAGTACGAGCGAAGCGGCTGGGAAGCGGCCGAGGCCCGCCGCCGGGCCGAGGACGAGTGGATTTGGAACGCCCTGTCGGCCCTGTTGGCGAACCGGTACGGGAGCCGGTACGCGGAAACCCGGCGCGCCCAACCCGCCGATGCCGGGGGCCGGGCCGCGACGGGGAACGCGGGCGACGGCCGGCCCGCGGTGGCCGCTGCCAGGCTCGATCGGCCTACGGTGTAGCACAAGACCTTTTACAGCGTGGCCAGCGCGAGCGAGCCCGCCGGTTCCCCGGCCTCCATGCCGGTAGCCCCATCGCTGCGGTACACCCGGTAGTCGATCCACGGGAACAAGTTGTCCCGGGCTTCCAGCCCCGCAAGCCACTGTGCGTCCACCTGGCCCGCGATGAGCTGTTCGTACAAGCGCTGAAACCGGCCCAAGTGATCCTTTGCTCTACGCTCTGCGTACTGCACGCTCGTCCCGGACTTCATAATGAACGCCCAGTCGCTGCTTTGAGCGAGCAACAGCTCCCGGGCGGCCTGGTTGAGAGCCCGGCGCGCGATCGGATCCGGGCTGTCAAACCGGTCGGCCAGCTCCACCATGCGGTCCGCGGCCTTAAGCAGGTGCGGGTACATCCAGTCGTTGGCCCCTGCCAGCCACACTTCGCTGTAGCCCTTGTATCCCCAGCTGGACATGGACGGCTGGGCCACCTCGTTCTTTGGAAACCGCGCCAGGTACTCGGACGGCGTCGTGAGGGCGATGATGTTCTGATCGCAAGCGATCTTGCGGATGAGGAAATCGAGCCACTTGGGCCCTTCGAACCACCAATGGCCGAACAGTTCCGCGTCGTAGGGCGCCACGATCAACGGGGGGCGCTCCATCTGGGCCTGCCAGTATTCCACCTGCCGCTGGCGGTTGAACAGGAAGTTGCCGGCGTGGATCGCGGCCTTGTTTTGAGCCGCCGCGGGATCGTAGGGCTGTTTGTCCGGGGTCGGCCCGGTGATGCGGTAATACTTGATGCCCGTATCCTTGCGCACCCCGCCTTTGAGCCACGGCTTCAAGTACTCGTAGTCCAGGTCGTGGCCGATGTCCCGGTAAAACTCGCGGTAGTCGTAGTCGCCCGGGTACCCTTCGGTGGCGCTCCAGACTTGTTTGGACGATTCCAGATCCCGCGCAAAGGCGGCCACGCCCGAATCGGGACAATAGACCGGAGCGAGCGTGCCCCAGCGGGGATTGGGCCGGGCGTGCAGCAAACCGTGGGCTTCGGTGATGAAATATCGGATGCCGTAGCGGGCCAAAAGGCGATCATCGGGCGGGTTGTAGCCGCACTCAGGCAGCCAGAATCCGATCGGATTTTGCCCGAACGTCCGCCGGTAGCTTTCCGCACCGACCGCGATCTGGGCCCGGACCGCGTGCCGGTTCGGGTCCATGAGGGGGAGGTATCCGTGGGTGGCGGCCGACGCCATGATTTCCAGGCGCCCCGCATCCTGAAACTTTCGCCAGGCGGACAAAAGATCCATGCGGTACTTGTCCACGAACGCCCGGCGGGCCTTTGCGAATTGCTCGAGATACATCCGGGCCAGCCGCTGGAACGGGGCCTGTGTCGACGTCCGCCGAACTTCCTGTTCGGCCAAGGCCACAAGTCCTTCCAGGTGCCGCACGTAGCGCTGCGCGAGCAATCGGTCCGCGAGCATGGCCGCCAGCGTCGGCGTCACCGACATGGTCAGCTTCCAGGGAATGCCATCTCGCTCCAGACCTTCAAAGACCGAAAGCAAGGGAAGATAACACTCGGTGATGGCCTCAAACAGCCAATCCTCCTCAAGGAAGGCGGCCTGTTCCGGATGGCGGACAAACGGCAGGTGGGCGTGGAGAACGAGGGCGAGGTAACCTCTGGGCTCCGGCATCGGGTTTCCCTCCCGGAACGGGTTCAATAGGTCTCGCGCGAGACGACGGGCGTCACCGCACGGCGGGCCCCGTCGGAAAAGCAGGCTTCCACCGGCACGACGATGGTGCCGTCGGGCAGGGAGCAACGGAACCGGAAGGATCCGTCGGCACCCACCTCCACCGGCTGTCCGCCGACCAGCACGCGGGTCCTGGGGTCGCTGACCCGGCCGAACACGACCAATTCGGCGTCCACCCTCAAGGCGGGCGCCGCAGGGATGGAGACTGCCCGCTCGCCGGGGCTCAGCAGCCACTGGGCGAGATCGCCGGTCGGGCCCCCGGGCGGGGTGATGACGGCGTTGGACCGGGCGATAGGGACAAAGGCTTGTGCCCGCGCTGGGCCGATTTCCGCGGCCACGGCCCCGCCCGGGCGGGGCAGGGGGCTGTTACACTGGTCGGCCCCCGCCACGACCCCCACCCGGTGGGCGTTGTTTTCGCCCCACCC
>JACDOI010000018.1 GCA_017656145.1 Bacillota bacterium
ACGTCCAGCTCGGGCTGGGGCAGGCGAAGACTCCTCTCGACCAGCCGCACCTCCACGCCCTCGCCGTCCCGGGCCGTCACCCGGGCCGGGATCAAGTTGGCCGTCCCGATGAAGCTCGCGACGAACCGGTTGGCCGGCCGGGTGTAGATCTCGATCGGCGTGCCCACCTGCTCGATTCTGCCGTCCCGCATCACGACGATCCGGTCCGAGAGGGTCATCGCCTCGGACTGATCGTGGGTCACGTAGATGCTGGTAATGCCCAACCGCTGCTGCAGCGCCCGGATCTCGTGGCGCATCTGTTCCCGGAGCTTAGCGTCCAGGTTGGAAAGGGGCTCATCGAAAAGCAGCACGCTCGGCTCATTGACGATGGCCCGGGCCAGGGCCACCCGCTGCTGCTGGCCGCCCGAAAGTTGTTCCGGCGACCGGCTGGCCATGCCGCCTAATCCCACCATCTCCAGCATCCGCTTCACCCGCGTCTCGATCTCCTGCTCGGAGAGTCGCTTCAGCCGCAAGCCGAAGGCGACGTTCTCCTTGACGGAGAGGTGCGGGAAAATCGCGTAGCTTTGAAAAACCATGGCCGTATCCCGCTTGTTGGGCGGCAGGAAGGTGACGTCTTGGCCCCCAATGCTGATCCGCCCCTCGGTGGGCAACTCAAAGCCGGCCACCATGCGCAAGGTGGTCGTCTTGCCGCAACCCGACGGCCCCAGGAAGGTGACCATCTCCCCTTCCTTGATGTCCAGGCTCACGTTGTTGACGGCCACGACGCGCCTGGACGGATCGTCGGGGCTTTCGAACACTTTGGTGACGTGATCGATGACGACGCTCACGGCCAGCCCTCCACAAGAAACTCGCGCTAAAACCGGGTTTCCACCCGAACGCGGAACGCTTTGTTGACCACCACACGGATGATCCCGATGGCCATCATGATCATCAGGATGAGGACCACGCTGAAGGCCGCGGCCGCGCCCAGGCGTCCCGAGCTGACCTGGGAGAGGATGTGGACGGTCATCAGCTGCCAGTCGGCGGAGACCAGAAAGATGGCGGCGCTGATGGCGGTCATGGCCCGCACGAACGAGTACACCAGCCCCGAGAAGAACGCGGGGGTGATCAACGGCAGCACCACCTTGCGGAAGGAGGTGGCCGCATCAGCGCCCAGATCGACCGCCGCTTCCTCGATGGCCGGATCGATCTGCTTCAAGGCCGCCACACCGCCCTGGATCCCGACGGGGATGTACCGAAAGACGAAGTTGGCGATGAGGATCAACGCCGTGCCCGTCAGGAGCAAGGGCGGGGTGTTGAAGGCCAGGACGTAGCCAATCCCCACCACCGTCCCCGGAAGCGCATAGCTGAGCAGCGACGTGAACTCCATCGCGCTTCGCCCGAGGAAGCGCCTGCGCACGACCAAAAACGCGATGATCATCCCCAGGATGCCGGCCACGGGCGTTGAGGTGACAGCGATGAACAAGGTGTTCTTCACCGCCTGCCATCCCACGTCGAGAACGTACTGGAAGTTCCGCAGGGTGAAGGAATGGTCCACGCCCCAAACCCGAGAAAAGGCACCGATGATGATGATCCCGTAGAAGAGCGTGATCATGATCGCCACCAGCATGCAGGCGCTGAAGATCACCCACTTCATCGCAGGGCTGACGCTCTGGATCCGGGGTTTCGTTGGCTTTCCCGTCACCGTCACGTACCCTTTGCGGGAAACCCAATACTTTTGCACCACAAAGGCGGTGAGGGCTGGGATGAGCAGCACCATGGCCAGCGCCGAGCCGCCGGGAAGGTCGTACATGCCCGTGATCTGCAGGTACGCCTGGACGGCCAGGGTGGGAAAGTGGCTGCCCGACAGGACCAGGGGATTGCCGAAGTCGGCCAGCGACTCGATGAACAGCACCAGCATCGCGCTCGCGATTCCCGGGACAGTCAGTGGCAGAAAGATGCGCCGGAAGACTTGCCAGCGGCTGGCGCCAAGATCCAGAGCGGCTTCTTCCATCACGGGGCTGATGGACTCCATGATGCCCTTCAGGTTCAGGTACGCTACCGGAAAGAAGGTGACTACCTGTGCGAGGAGCAGTCCCCGAAGGCCGTAGATCGGATAGTTGTAGATCCCCAGCAGCTTGCTGGTGATCAGACCGTTGTTGCCAAAAAGGAGCAAAATCGAGACCGCACCCACAAAAGGCGGCGAAATGACGGGCATGATGGCCGCCAGGTTGAAAAACGGCTTCAAAGGCATGTCGGTCCGGGTGATGCCGTACGCGAAGAGGAAGCCGATGGCCGTGCCCAGCACAGCCGCCAGCAGCCCGATGAGGAGCGAGTTGTATAACGCCCGGCGCATGTACCAGCTGGAAAACGTTTTTTCGTACACGTCCAAGCCGATGCCGTCCGGCGTCTGAATGCTGACCAGGAAAACCTTGACCAACGGGTAGATGATGAAGACAGCGATGAGGGCGAAGATGGCCAGGATTCCCAAAAACAACAGCGGGTCTTTCAAAAGCTGGCGCAGCGCGCCCCGGGCCTCCCGCAACCGCCGGGACCAGACCGAGGAGGCGACCACCTCTGTGGACGCGGTCACATCGATCCCCCCAAGGTTCCTCAATTCAGAAGAAACCGGGCGGGGCGATCGCCCCGCCCGGCCAGCCGTCAGTTGCTGCGAAGCACCTCGTCGATCCAGCGGTTGACCAACCGTTCCCGCTGCTGGCCCGCCCAGATGGCGTCGTACTCGATCAGGGGGATGTCCGACACAGAGGGCAACCCCTCGCCCGTCTCAGCCTCAGGATGAACCGGGAAGAAGAAGGTCTTCTCACGGCTCAGCACGTTCTGCCCCTCTACCGAAAGGAGCCAGTCGACCAGCTTCTTGGCGCCCTCCAAATTGGGCGCGCCCTTGATGATGGAGACGGCCGGCGCCTCATAGCCGACGCCCTCAGCGGGGAAGACCAGTTGAAGCGGATAGCCCTCGTCCATCAACTTGAGGAAGGCCGGGGTGAACTGGATGGCCACGCCCGCCTGGCCCAGCGCCACCCCTTGAGAGGGAGCGGTGCCGCTCTGGGTGTACGTTTGAACGTTGGCGTTGAGTTTCTTCATGTAGGCGAAGGCGTCCTCCTCGCCCCACATGAGCACCAGGCTGGCCACCAGGTTGTAGGCGGTGCCCGAAGACTGGGGCGTAGGCATCTGAATTTGACCCCGGTACTCAGGCTTCAGCAGGTCGGCCCAAGTCTCAGGCACGGAGGCCCCGCTCCGGTTGAGCCACTGGGTGTTGATGGCCACGCCCATGGGATTCATGTAGAAGGAGTGCCAATAGCCTTCCGGATCCCGAAATTGGTCGGCCAGCACTGCTGCGTTGGGCGAAACGTACGGCTGGGTCAGGCCCCGCTCCTTGGCCAGCACGTGGTTCTCGCTGGGAGCGCCCAACCACACGTCCGCTTGCGGATTCCGGGCCTCGGCCTGAATCCGAGCCAGGGCCGGTCCCGACGACAAAAACACGAAACGAACGTCAACCCCTGTATCTTCCGTGAACGCGTTGAGGATCTTGCGCGCGTTCTCCTCATCGACGCTGGAGTACACCGTGATGGATTCGGCAGCCGCACCCACAGACGTGACGGCCAAGACGGTGGCCAGGCACACGACGGCCCAAAGAAGGCTCATGCGGGCCTTCAAAAGAACCCCTCCCGAGTAGAACGAAGAATGACGAGCCGGCCTTTCCACGATAGACAGCGCTGCTAGAAAGGGAAAGACACAGTTTCTCCTTTCGGGCACCCAAGGTGCATTTCCTGCACCGATGTCTTGGCAGGTGTATCCAGCCCGATCGTATCCCCCGTTCACACCCCGAGCCACCCGGAAACAGCCCTGTCCACAAGAGCACAGATCACATGGACGGCCAGGATGTGTCCTTCCTGAATCCGGGCGGTGATTCGGGACGGCACACGGAGAACCTGGTCGAACGCCAAGCCGTCCGGGGCTCCCGCACCCGTGAAGAGGATGGTGCGCGCGCCGGCCCGACGGGCCGCCGCCAATGCGAGCAGCACACTCCTGGAGCGGCCCGAAGTGGAAAACCCCCAGGCCACGTCGCCCGCCTGGATGAGGGCAGATAGGGGTCGTGCGAAGACCTCTTCGTACCCGTAGTCGTTGGCGATGGCGGTGACGGCCGCGCTGTTGGCCGTCAGGGCCACCGCCGGGAGCGCCACCCGATCCCACTGAAAGCGGCCCACCAGCTCTGCCACCAGGTGTTCGGCGTCGGAGGCGCTCCCGCCGTTCCCGAAAGCGTAGAGCCGCCGGCCCGACCGGAAGGCCCCGGCCACCAAGCTGGCAATGGCCGCTACCTGCTCTGCCGCCTGCTCGCCGAAGGCGGCCGTGGTCCGGCTCGCCTCTTCCAGCTCGGCCGCGGCCATCTCGACCGCATCCATCTCCACGAACTCTGCCGGACCCCGTCTCGCCGGGTCGCCCACGGGCCTCGTCGTCCCCACCGCTCTCCCCCGTCGCCGGCACCCGGTCTCGGATCCCCAATGGGGCCCGGAGCGCCGGCGCTACTACCTTCGCCGCGGGAGCGATCGAGCCCTGCGGCTTTGCGATGGACATCGTTATCGACCAAGAGATCGATGAGAGCTTCTTCTCTGTCCGCAGCCTGGAACGGATCCCATAGCCGTACCCAACAGGAGGCGTCTCTCATGCGGTTCGCGCGGGAGGGACGGCGGAAAGATCGTGCATGACGCTTATCGACTGGCCGACCTGGCCATGTACGCCTCGAGCTCCGCGGCCGGATGGTACGTTTCGACCGCCGCCAACAGCCGAAACACCGGCAGCGGGGCCCTGGAAGGGCTTGAGATATCGTTGCGGGAGGCCTACGTCGACTGGTACTTGACCAAAACGGACGTGCGGGTGGGCAGGCAGGTGCTCGCATGGGGTACCGTGGAAGCCAACAACGTGGTCGACAATCTCAATGCCGTGGATCGGACCCTCGCAGCAGGCTCCGCGGATCCGGCCGATCTGAAACATCCCGTCGCGGCACTGAGGGCCGTTTCGTATTGGGGCGCAAGCGGGGACGTGCGGGCGGAGTTGGTGCTCTTGCCGGAGTTTCGCGGGGACACTCTGCCGGAAGATTTGTCGCCTTCAGTTTCGGTGAAGAATCCGGACGTCGGGCTGAGCCACCGGAACCGCCGAATACCGCCCGATCCGGGTTGTTGGCGTGGAAGGGGCCCTGTTTGATCTGGGAAACACCGTCTTCAACATGGACCGCCAGGCTGTGGCCGTCGTCTACCGGGATAAGTTCCTCCGTCAAGATGACCGGCCCGTCTCCCTCTCCTGGCACGGGCTTTTCGGCCTCGAGCGGGGAGGCTTTTTTACTTCAGCCGAGTTCGATTTCTTCGTCAGTGACGGCGTCTCCGTCATTGTAGGAGCCAGCACCGCGAACGGGCCCGACAACAGCGGCTTTGCCGAGATGCCGGGAGCGAGACGGTTGTGGACCGCACTGAAGACTTCCTTCTAGGGAAGGCCCGGGAAGTTGCGGCTTGCGACATGCAAGGCCCCTTTCCCGGCCTTTGAAGGCCGGGAAAGGGGCTGGTTGCCGGCTGGCTTCAACAATTGGGCGGCTCAATCGCCCACGTAAACCGTGACGGAGTCGGCGATGACCTCGCCCTCGTACAGGTACTCACCGTGGTTGTTCGCGTTCAAGGTCACCCGAATCTCGTTGGCGCCGGGCTCCAGATGGGCGATGTGGTACCAGGGCCCATACAACCGGGCGACCTTCTCCCCGTTGATGTACAGGTGGGCGTGCCCTTCGCCGGGATAAACCGGACCGCCGGCAAACTCAGGCGCCCAGCGGAATTGCGTTGTGAGCACGTGCAGGTTCCAACCAGACAGGGGATCTTCGATGATGGTGATATCGATTGTCGGCACAGGCATGTCATCCGGCACCGTCACCGGTATGTGGTCATGGCCGTGCCCGTCATGGCTGTGATCGTGCTCTTCATCGCCGTGAGCGGCGACGGGCACCGCGGCGAAAGCCAAGGAGCCTAGAGCGAATAAGGCCAGGATGAAGACGACCGCAATGGAATGGGCACGAGTCGACCGCAAACGATTCTCCCTCTTTCTTTGACCGGTTTTTCCCCGCGCTTGCAGCAGGCCGCGCGGGCTTCTGAAGCCCCCTTCAGCCAGGCGGGTTGCCCGCCCGCGGCTTTGGTCGGGCAACAGCCCAAGCGGCGAAGGCGGACCGCAACGCTTGGGGCACGATGGGATAAAAGCTGCCGCAGCCCGCTCCCCCTACATTGTACGGGAAGGGACCATGGACTCCTCCTCGATCCGGGCAACCGGCGAGAGCGTCGCACGAGTGCGAAAAGCCGTTAGGGGGAGAAGCGGCCTAAAGGCTCACCGGAGTTGCTTCAAATCGAGATTGAACAAATGCGGGTACTTCAATCCGGTCCCGGTGTTGAGCACCACGACCTCATCATCGGGCTTGATCCACGCAGATTGCACCAATTTTTCGAGCCCTGCGACGGCCGCCGCGCCTTCTGGACAAATGATCATGCCTTCCAGACGGCCGGCGGTCCGGTGGGCCGCCCGGATCTCGTCGTCGCTGACCGCCACGGCCGTTCCGCGGCTTTCCCGCAACGCCTGCAGCATGAGTTTGTCCCCTTTTGGCTTTGGAACGCACAATCCGCTCGCGATGGTTTCCGCGTTGTCCCAATGCTGCGACTCAGAACGGCCTTCTTGCCAGGCTCGCACGATCGGGGCACAACCGGTGGCTTGGACGGCGACCATGCGGGGCAAGTCGCCCGTCACCCAACCCAGTTCCCGGAGCTCTTGAAACGCTTTCCACATGGCGATGAGGCCGACCCCTCCGCCGGCGGGGTAGACGACGACATCCGGCAATCGCCAATTCAACTGCTCGGCGATCTCCAGGCCCATGGTCTTCTTTCCTTCCAGGCGGAACGGCTCTTTCAATGTCGACACGTTGAACCAACCGTTTTCCTGGGCCAATTTGTCGGCAATCTTGCCCGCGTCGGAGATGAGACCGTCCACGACGTACGTTTCGGCGCCGGCCAGCTCGGCTTCGCCCTTGTTCACGTCGGGCGCGCGCTGCGGGACAATTACGACGATGCCAACACCCCCGCGGCTGCCGTAGGCGGCCCAAGCACCGCCGGCGTTGCCGGCGGTTGGAAGAATCGCCTTTTTGACCTGAAGCTCCCGCAGCCTCGTGATGCCCAGCGCCGCTCCCCGGGCCTTGAACGATCCGGTGGGATTGAGGCCCTCGTCCTTTATCCAGAGTTTGCCGGCCTGCATCCCCAAGGCCTGAGCCAACCGGTCCGCCTTTAGCAACGGCGTCATTCCCTCGCCCAGGCTCACCGGAGACGACCGTTCGCTAAGCGGCAACAACTCCCGGTACCGGAACATCGTGTTCGGCCGATGTACAAAGTCGGCGGGACTCAGATCCCGCCTTACGGCATCGAGCCGATATCGGGTGAGCAGGGGCTCCCCGCACCGGCACGTCCCGATGACTTGGTCCAAGTCGTATGTGGTGGAACAGACCGAACACTCAAGATGAGAAGCGTACATCATCATCATTGGCTCCTTAGGTCCATGATCTGGCGTGAGCCGCCCGAGCCTCCACTTCGGTTCGCTTCTCCCGAACTCCTTTACGCCCGACCCTTTAGGCCGCCCTGCCGTGTGTGGGATGCGGGTTCCATCGATCTCGTTGAACATTCTCCAGAAAGCGCTCGTCCAATCAATCGGAGGTGGTCACCCCTAGCCCGGCTATGTCCTCGCAGCCCAACACGTTTCGATTCACGCCATCGAAAGGAGAGGTTACCGCTGAAAGTACAACTCGTCGCTCTCGCGTTGCTGCTCTCGCTAGCTCAAAATGTGTCCTTTGCTGCGGCCTTGTCGGATTCTCCCGCCGCTGTGGCGTCGACCGCCGGCCCCGCCGTGGCCTATACCGCGGTGACCGGCGAGAGCACGGCCCGCTACCGAGTGGGGGAACGGTTGGTGAATATCCCCCTCCCTGTAGAGGCAGTCGGAGTGACCCAGGACGTTTCCGGAACTGTCTACTTTGACAAGACCGGTCAGCCTGCGGCCGAATCGGTCGTCCGCGTCGAGCTGGGATCCCTGCGGAGCGACCAGTCCCGGCGGGACAACTTCGTGCGCAACAACGTCCTGCAGGTCCGGCAGTACCCGCAGGCAGTCTTCGTGCCGACAGAGATCCGGGGGATGCCGTGGCCGGTCCCGGAATCCGGCCAGGCGGACATCACCATCGTCGGCCAGCTGACCATCCGGGACGTTACCCGGGAAGTGGAATGGACCGGTCAAGCCGCTTTCGACGGGGAAACCATGAGAATCACCGCGGCGACGTCCGTCACCTTTGACGACTTCAACCTGTCGCAGCCCCGGGTGCCCATCGTCCTCAGCGTCGATGAGGTGATCCGCCTGGAGGCCGACATCGTACTCCAACGGACCGGCGACGCTTAACCGCCGCGGGGTTCTTCGGCAGCCTTTCCCGCCAAGCCAAAGGTATCGCCGGTCTTTTCGGCGAATGCCCTTAACAAGCGCAGGAAAGGCAGACCGGTCTCATTGTCTTGTCCTTTTGCCCTCCGGGGCGATCGCGGGGGTGAACGCCGTTGAGAAGCGCAACAGTGGCCCAACTGGCCGAGATCGGCGTCATACCGGTCATCCGGGTCGATTCGGAAGAACTGGCTCTGAAGATCAGCGAAGCCATTCTCGCGGGCGGCGCGCGGACGGTGGAGATCACCTTCTCCGTACCCGGTGCCCCCAAAGTCATTTCGGCCTTGCGGCACCGGTTCTCCGAGCTCATCGTCGGCGCGGGGACGGTTTTGGACGAGCCGGGGGTCCGTGCGGCCATCGATGCCGGAGCGCAGTACATCGTCAGCCCGGGGCTTTCGCCGGGGGTCGTCCATGCCGCCCATCGGTTCGGTCTCCCGGTCATGCCGGGGGTCATGACACCCACCGAGGCGGTTCAAGCTCTTGAGCTGGGAGCCGATGTCTTAAAGCTTTTTCCTGCCTCGGCGCTGGGCCCCGGTTACCTGAAGGCCCTGCGGGCGCCGCTGCCCCAGGCCGTGTGGTGCCCCACCGGCGGAGTGGATTTGGACAACTTGGAAGGATGGGTTTCCTCAGGGGCCGACATGGTGGGCGTGGGAAGCCCGCTCCTGCGGGACGTAGCGACAAGCGGGGACATGGCCGCCTTGACCGCCCGGACCCGGCGGTTCGTCGAAGAGTGGGCTCGCCTGCGGGCGCGTCGTGCCCGCTGAACCCGTGCCGGTGCCGTGCTGGTGCCGTACGCCGATGCCGCTGGTGCGGACCCATCGCGGGGTGAGCCCGCATCAGCGGCTGACGCCGCCGGTAATGCCGTTCGCCAGGCGGCGCACGTCGTCCGGGTCCGCCAGGCACACATCGCCGCGGTATGTGCATTTCAGGGCCATCATTGCGCTGCCGAGCCGCACACCTTCCCGGACGTCCCCCGTCTCCAAGAGAGCCCAGAGAAAGCCGGCCGCATACGCGTCGCCCGCCCCCACCCGGTCTACGGTCTGCACAGGAGCCGTTTCGTCATGGAAAACGTATCTGCCCTCGCACCACGCGGCCGCCCGCCAGCGCACCGCGGGATCTGCATCGGGCGGGTTGTACACCATCGTCGCGCAGCGCAAGGAAAACTGGCGGGCAAGCCACTCCAACAGCGTCTCCGGGGAATCCCCCGGGGCGCCCAAAACGTCGACCGCGTCGTCCCAGGACGTAAACAAATACTGGACGCGCTCAAGCAACGGCAAAAGAACCCGCCGGGCCTCGCTGGCCGGCCACAGCTTGGAACGGTAATTCACGTCGAAC
Source organism: Bacillota bacterium (assembly GCA_017656145.1). Taxonomy (GTDB): domain Bacteria; phylum Bacillota; class Limnochordia; order Limnochordales; family ZCTH02-B6; genus JACDOI01. The sequence goes on from JACDOI010000018.1 coordinate 9,823, forward strand.
GCGATCAATATTCCGGCCTGATGCGCCGCCTCCATCGCAGCCCGAATTCCGCCCGCCGCTTCCGGGCTGAGCGCGGCGGTAATGCCTGTGGTAAACAGAACGCCCGCGGGCGCGACGGCCTTGGACCAGTCGAACCGGGTCCACGGATAGCGGGAAAAGGCCGAGCCGTCCCGGTCATACGTGACCACAGCGGGGCGAGGAGGTACCCCGGGCTCGTAGTAATACGTCCCCATCCGGCCGGGGGCGGCCATATCTCCGGCCAAGACGACGCCGTAGGAGGCGATCTTCCGGCGCGCCAGCGCCCCCAGGGGACTTGCGGGCAACGCCGTCACCATCCGGACCCGCTGCCCGAGGTGGGCCAAGCTGGCAGCCACATTCAGCTCGGAGCCGGCCACGTGCACGTGAAACCGGTGAGCGTCCCGGACCCGTTCACCCGGGTCTGTCGAATAGCGCAGCAGTACTTCGCCGAACGTCAGCACTTCCCGTCGATTTCCCATCTCCACCCCGCCCGTCGTTGCCGGTTGGACCGTGAAACCGGTTCGATTTACGCATCAACTGCCGGCAGTCCCAAGCGCCGCTCCAGGTCCTCAAGGGCCTTGACAACCCCCGGCGGCAGCACGACGCCCTCGTTCCGGCGGCGTTCTTCTTTCCGCCACTCGGGCTCTCCCGGCAATTGGACCCGCTCAAAGCCTTCGGCCGGCGGCAACGCCCTCACCGCCCGGATGCTTTCGTCCACTTGCCGCGCAAACTCGCGCGGGTCCGCAAACGCCCCGACATCGATGGCCAGAAACAAATGCCCCAGGCCTTGCGGGCGATCCATACCGCTGTAGAGCGGGGCGATGTGCGGTCCGGTGAGGGCGCCGGCCAGCGGGCCGCAAAGCAAATCGATGACAAGGCCGATGGCCGAACCCTTAGCCCCGCCGAACGGCAACAGCGTGCCGGCCAAAGCCGCCTCCGGGTCGGTAGTCGGCCGCCCGTTTTCGTCCAGCGCCCAGCCGGGCGGAATGGTCTCGCCCCGCTCGCGGGCCAGCACAATGCGACCGTGGGCGCCGGCGCTTGTGGCCATGTCCACGGCTACCGGCGGCTCCTCGCCGGCGGGAATGCCCACCGCCAGCGGGTTCGTCCCCAGGTACGCCTTTCGAGCTCCCCACGGCGCCACCAGGGCGTCCGCGTTGGAACAGGCGACGCCCACCATTCCCTGCTGCACCGCCCGGCGGACGAAATACCACCCGATGCCGAAATGGTTCGAACGCCGCACCGCGGCCACGCCCACGCCGCACCGGCGCGCCTTGGCAATGCACACATCCATCGCCTTCACCCCGGCCGGGATCCCGTGACCGTTGGCCGCGTCAAGGACGGCCGCCGCGGGCGTCTCGCGCACGATCCGGACCTTCGCCCGCGGGTCCAGCACTCCCCGTTGGATGCGCTCCACGTAAACCGGCAGGCGCAAAAGGCCGTGCGAGTGCACCCCTCGCAAATCGGCCAGCACGAGAGATTCGGCGACAAGCCTGGCATCCTCGTCGTCCATGCCGACCCGCCCAAGCACCCGCCGGCACCGTTCTTCCAGCACCGGTCCCGGCCACCGGCGACCGCCACTATCTTCCGCGGACACAGGCTCGCTCGTCCTCCCTTTTCGCCACCGCTTTCCGCTTTCGCCACCGCTTTCCGCCGGTTCACCACGGCTCGCCCGCGGTGAATCCCCCGTCCACGTACAAAATGTGGCCCGTGACGTAGTCCGACGCGCGGGAGGCCAGGAAAACGACCGCCCCGTCCAAGTCACCGGCGGCTCCCGGCCTTCCCAGGGCGATGCGGGCCGTGAGCCGTTCCACCCACGCGGGATCCTGGAACAGCGTCTCGTTCAGCCTCGTGCGGAAAAAGCCGGGGGCGATGGCGTTGACATTGATCCGCCAAGGACCCCATTCCTGGGCCAGCGAGCGGGTGAGCATGGCCACCCCGCCTTTGCTCGCCGCATACGCCGCACGGCGGGGGAGACCGTGCGCGCTCATGACAGAACCGACGTTGATGATCTTCCCGCCGCCCTGGTCCCGCATCACCGGCGCCACCGCCCGGGCGCAAAAAAACGTCCCCGTCAAGTTCACATCGATGACCTGTTTCCAGTCTTGAATGTCCAGCTCATGGGAAGGCCGGATGGCATGGGTTCCGGCGGCGTTGACAAGAACATCGATCCGCCCGCGCCAAGCCCGGGCCGCCTCCACCGCCTCCCGGACTTGCGCGTCATCGGTCACGTCGGCGACCAGCGCCTGGGCGCCTTCTCCAAGCTCGGCCCGGGCGCGCGAGAGAGCGTCCTCCCTGCGGCCCATCAGCACAACCCAAGCTCCCGCGCGCCGAAGCGCTTTAGCCATCGCCAGCCCCAGACCGCCGCTGGCGCCGGTCACCACCGCCACCCGGCCCGTCAAATCGAAGAGGTTTTCCCCATGCTCTCCCACGCGATGTCCTCCTCCGAAGCGCCGGGGTCAACCCATCCAGGCCCCGCCGTTGATGTCGAGGGTGGCGCCGGTGATAAACCCCGCCTCATCGGACGCAAGGAACGCGACCGCGGCGGCCACCTCCTCCGGCCGGCCCATCCGCCCCAGCGGGATGCCCTGCAAAACTTGCCGGCGCCGCTCCTCCGACCACTGGGCGCTCATATCCGTTTCGATGGCGTGCGGGGCCACGGCATTGACCGTAATGCCGTACGGTGCCAGCTCCCGCGCCAAAGTCTTCGTCAGGTTGACAAGACCGGCTTTCGACGGCCCATAGCCGGGCGCGGACGTGATGTCTCCTGTGTGGGCGGCGATGGAGGCCACGTTGACGATGCGGCCCCACCGCTGTTCCATCATGACCGGGGCCACAAATTTGCAGCAGTTGAACGGCCCTTTCAGATTGACCGCCATCACCGCATCCCAATCGCTTTCCGTCACCGACAGCAACGTCCCCCGCCGGATGACCGCGGCGTTGTTCACCAAAATGTCGATGCGGCCGTATTCCTTCTTGACTTGTTCCACAAACTGTTCCACATCTTTGTAGCGGGCCACGTCCACGGAGAATCCCCGGGCCTGCCCGCCCGTGCGGGCGATGGCTTCGGCCGCGTCCTCGGCAGCTCCCGCCCGGACGCTTACCAGCACGACCCGGCACCCGTCTTTCGCCAGCCGCTCCGCGACAGCCCGCCCGATTCCCCGGCTGGCGCCGGTCACCACCGCCACGCGCGCTTCCACCGTGCAATCCCTCCTTCACTGCCCGCCGGGCTCCTTCGCCTCGTTCCGGCAGCCCACCCTGGACCCCGCCATTTTGCCGCTTTATCCGAACAACAGCCGCGGGAAGAAGGTGACCAGCCCTGGAAACAGCGCCAAAATGATCAAGACGAGGAGGAGGCCCAGAAGGAACGGCCACCCTTCCCGGAAGTACTCCCCGATGGAACATTCCATGATCGAACACACGGCGTACGCGGCTAACCCTACCGGGGGAGTGAGCAGGCCGAAAGCGCACGTCAGAACCATCATGACTCCAAAAAACACAAGGTCCACGCCGAGGTCCCGCATGACGGGCACAAGCACCGACGTCAGGACCAAGATCATGACTGTGGAGTCGACGACCGTCCCCAACACCAACAGAAACAAGAGGACAACACCGACGACAACGGCGGGCGAGTCGTGCAGTCCCACGAGAAACCCTGCCAGCCGCTGGGGCATCATCTCCCACTTGATGCCGTAGCTGATCAACGCCGACATCGAGATCAAAAGCATAATCATCCCGACGTCCCGGACGCTTTGCCGCAGCGCGCGGGCCAATCCCTCCCGGGTCAGCGCCCGGTGCACGAACCACCCGATGACAACGGCATAGACCGCCGCCACGGCGCCCACTTCCGACGGCACGAGCAGGCCGAACCGCAGCGCGACCAAAAGGAGCACGGGAAACAGAAGCGCCCAGACGCACCGACCGGCCATGGACGTCACCTCCCGCCAGGACGCCCGCTGATCGCTCTCCGCGGCGTATCCCCGGCGACGGGCGGTAATGGCGACGCCGATCATCAACACGCCGGTGATCAACAGGCCCGGAACGATGCCGCCTGCGAACAGCCGTCCGATGGACACCTCGCCGATACTGCCGTACAAAACCAGGCCGATGCTGGGCGGGATCGCCACGGTAATCAGAGCCGATGCGCCGTGGATGGCCGCGCCGTACCCGCGGCTGTACCCCCGCTTGACCATCCCCGGCCCCAGGATACGGGACTCCATCGACGCGTCCGCGATGGCCGAGCCGCTGACGCCTCCCATCAGCGTGCTGAGCACCACGCTCACCTGGGCCAGGCCGCCTTGCATGTGGCGGGTAATCACCGAGGCAAACGCCAGCAACCGGTCCGTAACTCCGGTCTCGTTCATGAGGTTTCCGGCCAAAACGAACATGGGGATGGCCAGCAGAGCGAAATTTTGCGTTTCCGACAGCGCCAGCTGCACGGGCATCGTGAGCGGCAGAAACGGATCCCTCAAGAAGAAGACGAGGCCGGCAATGCCGATGGCGAACGCCACGGGCATACCGAGCAAGAGCAGAACGCCGAAGATGATAAGCACGACGCTCATGCCCGTTCCTCCAGCACGGGGCGGTCATTCCCCGTTTCTTCCCGGGCGACGCCGGGGGCTTGGCCGCCGTCTCGCCAGGCCTTAAGCGTCTCGCCCATCTTGCGCACCGTCGTGACGGCCAACAGCAAACTGCCCGCCGGAACGCTCAAGGTGACCCACATGTAACTGAATCCGGGGATGCCTTGAAATGCGCGGAAGCGGCTGATGAAGGCGATGGATGTACCATACCAGATCATGATGCCGAGAAATCCCAGGATAAGGGTATAGTTGAACAGCCGCAGCGCGCACCGGGCCCCGTGGGGCAACCGCTGGACGAGAATCTCCACCGCGACGTGCCGGTCGTGGCGCATGGCCACATCGGCGCTGAGGAACGCCGCCCAGGCGAAGAAAAATCCCGCCATCTCAGTGGTCCAGTTGAGTGGATGACCCAATCCCCGGGCCAGCGCGCCCGCGGTCACGATGACGGCCGACACGATGAGGCAAACCTGGGCGACCATCTCTTCGGCGTCGCAAATGATGCGATACAGCCTCCCCAGTCTGTTCACCGCCGTCCCTCCGGCCCTTGAAGTACCGGGCGGCCCCCGGCCCGCCAGGATGCGGGCCGGGGCACTGCCTACCCACCGGTGAAACCTCTTGCGCTAGGGCGTGCGGCCCAGCTGGCGGTAGAGCTCCGCCCGCACTTCGGCCAATCCGAGACGCTCGTAGGCCGCCTCGCCGGCGATGCGAAACGCCTCCAGATCGACGTCTTCGACGATCGTCATCCCCAGGCGCTGGACTTCCTCCTTCACCCGGGCGGTATTCTCCTGGATGGCGTAGGACGTCTCCAGGCCGGCCCGGTCGGCCTCCTCGACCAGAATCTGCTGGTACTCCTCGGGCAGGCTGCGGAACCACTGCTCGCTGATGACTTCGAAGTTGATCAGCAGGAAGTGTCCCGTCTCGTTGACGTACTTCAGCACTTCGTACAGGCTTCCGTCGATGATATTGTCGTAGACGAGCTCCGCGCCGTCAACGGCTCCCTGCTGCAAACCCGGATAAATGTCGCCGAAGTTGAGCGCGGTGGGCACCGCTCCCAAAGCCCGGACCGACTCTTGCCAAATGGGCGCAGGGGGCGTGCGAATCCGCAACCCGGCCAAATCGGACGGATGCCGGATGGGCTTGTTGGTCATAAAGTGCCGGAACCCTTGGACCCATGTGAACGAGAGCACCCGGATGCCGTACTTCTCAGCCAGCTCGTCGATCCACCCTTGGACGACTGGCAAGTCTTTGAGGGCCACCACGTCCTCGATGCTTTCGACGAAGTACGGCCCGTTCATGACACCGATGGCCGGAACGTAGTTGGCCAGGCGGGCGGAGTCCGTGTTCTGACCCACCGGAACGCCCTGCCGGATCTGCTCCAGGATGTCCTCTTCTACGCCCAGCTGGGAGCTGTGAAAGACAAGAATCTGCAAATCCCCGTTCGTTCGCTCAAAGACCCGCTCGGCCCATCGCTCAAGCCCGGCATGATACGGGTGGTTGGGTCCCAGGACGTGATTGAACCGCAACACATAACGGGGTTGTGCATCGACCGATGTCCCGGCCAGCACGACCAGCGCCACCAGCAACATGACCGCCGACAGCTTCCTCGACATCGACCCGACCCCCTTCTTCTCGAACCTACAGACTGCCGCCTTCACGCGTGCTCTGCTCCTGCCCCGCGCGTTCCCTCCATCGGCTCGCCCCGGCCGAGCCCGTCTGAGTACGAGGCGAGCCGCCTCCGAATCCCCCCTCTCCCCTCCCGCGGCTAGATCGCTGCCCCTTGCCGCGGGTGTATCGTATTACGATACACCGTCTCGTGATTGCTCAATTCTTTCTCCTAGAACCGTGTGAATTCCTTCAGTTCTGATCCACTTCGTTCGCCCGGAAAGAAAAATATCTCGCACAGCGGGGACAAGCACGGGGTCTTCGGGTTTCCAGAAGCGGCGGCGGACCGGAACGCCGGTTAGGCAGTGCCGGTCCACCCCATAGCCTGCGAGATTCGCTCCGCCGTTTCCTTGACCGTCCGGCCCAGATCCGGAATTTCCTCTTCATGGACCGAGAACAACGGGCCCGACGCGCTGATGGCGGCCACCGCCTGGCCGCCGTGGCCGAACACCGCGGCGCCCACGCAGCGAATGCCTTCTTCGTTTTCCGCATTGTCGACGGCAAACCCGCGGCGGCGGGTGACGATCAAGTCCTGCCAGAGGGCTTGCGGGTCGGATAGCGTCGTCGGCGTGCGGGGCACGAGTTTCACCCGCCCGATGACCTCCCGGGCTCTTTCGCCGGGCATAGCGGCCAACAAAGCTTTGCCCAGCGCCGTGCAGTAGACCGGGTTGCGGGTGCCCACATGCGAGGCCATCCGCAAGTTCGCGGGCGAATCCAACTTTTCGATGTAGACGACGTCGGTGCGGTCGAGGACTGCCATGTGCACCGTGAGCCGGGTCCGATCCCGCAATTCCCGGAGAAAGGGCAGCGCCACCTCGCGCAAGTCCAACCGGGCCAGCGCCTTGCCGCCGAATTCGGCCAGCCTCAAGCCTAAGCGGTACTTGGTCCCGTCGGGCACCGTCTGCACTAGACCGGCGCTCGCCAGCGTCCGGATGAGGCGATGGACCGTAGCCTTGTGAAGGCCGGTCTCGCGCGCCAGATCGGAAACGCCCGCGTCCCGGTCGGCCAACACCTCAAGGAGGTGGATGGCCCGCTCCACCGCCTGAACCCCGCCGCCCCGCGCGGGCGGGAACGCACCTTCCCGCCCTTGCGCGCGAGCCGGCAACGGCCGGCTGGAACCCGTCGCCCCGGCCGGCGATACGGGACGTTTCATCGGTTCATCCTTCCCTTGCGGCGGCAAGAATCGAGTCGATCCTCGCCCGCTCGTCGTCGGAGAGCCGCCAGCCGACGGCTCCGGCCGCTTCCCGGATCTGGTCGGGCCGCCGCGCTCCCCACAAGCCCACGGTCACCCCCGGCTGGTCCAGCACCCAGCGAAACGCGAGCTGGGCCACCGTCCGGCCCAGTTCCGCAGCCAAGGCCCGGAGTCCCTCGACGACCTTCAGGTGGGAGCGAAGCGCGCCGGGTTGAAACCGGGCGTCCTGGGCCCGGCTATCCCCGGCGGGAAATTGCGCGTCGAGGCCGTACTTGCCGGTCAAAAGCCCCCGGGCCAAGGGGCTGTATGCGAGCACCGCCACGCCGTGCTCCCGGCAATAGGGCAAGACATCCGCCTCGATCTGCCGCTCAAGAAGGTTGTAGCGGGGCTGGCACGAGTGAAGGGGCGCCACTTGCCGCCACCGTTCCATCTGCTCCACGGTGAAGTTGCTCACGCCGATGGCCCGGATCTTGCCTTCCTCGTACAACTCCTTCAACACGGCGGCGGTGTCCTCGATGGGCGTGTCCGGGTCCGGCCAGTGAATCTGGTAAATGTCGATGTAGTCGGTTTTCAGCCGCCTCAGGCTATCTTCGATCTCTTGCCGCAACCGCTCGGGTTTGGAGTTGCGCCGCACGTTCTCCTGCTCGTCCCATTCCATGCCGGCTTTGGTGGCGATGATCACCCGGTCACGGCGGACCGCCCGCCGGGACAGAGCATCGGCCAGAATTTCCTCCGCGAGCCCGAATCCGTACACCGGCGCCGTGTCGATGGTGGTGATGCCGAGGTCGAGCGCCTCGTGAATCGTCCGGATCGAGTCCTCGACGTCGGTGCCGCCCCAAAGCCAGCCGCCGATGGCCCACGTCCCCAGGGCCACGCGCGAGACCTCCATGTCCAACGAACCAAGGCGCGTGAATTCCATAATTTCCCTCCATCTCGTCTCGTTCGGCTCGGCATGTTCATTGTAGCACAGCGGTCGCAACGGGCAAGGAAACCCCGGGAACCCTTGCGAATAGTGAACGGGGGAGGCGAATGGCTCCGATGGACGTCGAACTCGTTGAGCGGGCCGCGGCGGAAAAGTTCCGCCGCCCGCCCCGGCGCAAGGTGGACTGTCCCATTGTGGACATCCACGCCCACTCGATGGCCGTCGACACCGCGGCGCCGCTGTACGAGGCGGCCCGCCTGTACGGCATCACCCGCCTGGCGGCCATTGCTACGCTGGAGACGGGCCTTGAGCTCCAAAAGGCCTATCCTGAAACTGAGATCATCCCTTTTCTGGACTTTACGCACGTGTCGGATCCGGGCCGGTTTGCCGAAGTGAACGTCGGCATCGTCCGAAGGGCCCAGGCCGCGGGCGCCCGCCTCATCAAGCTCTGGTTCGCGCCCCGTTTCATCGCTCGCACCGGCTTGCGGCTGGACGACCCGCGCCTTGACCCGATCTTTGCTGAAATCGACCGGTTGGGGCTCGGCGTCCTTGTGCACGTCTCCGATCCGGACGTTTGGTTCGAGCGGGTGTACACGGACCGGGCGCTTTACGGCACGAAAGCCGACCAGTACGCGCAGCTTGTGGCCCGCCTGGCGGCCCATCCCCGCATCCCGTTTTTGGCCGCGCACATGGGAGGCGATCCGGAACACCTGGATCATTTGGCCCAGCTGCTCGAACAATACCCCAATCTCTACTTGGACACATCCGCCACAAAATGGATCGTGCGGGAGCTGGGCAAGCAACCGGATGCGGCCAGAGCGTTCTTTCAGCAGTTTAAGGACCGAATCCTCTTCGGCACCGATCAGGTGGCCATCCCCGATCCCGAGCCGAACCGGTACACGTCCCGCTACTGGATCCACACCCTGTTTTGGGAAACGGATACGGTCTGCCCCTTGCCCATCGAGGACCCGGACTCGGACGGGCCGCCGGTGCTTCGGGGCATCGACCTGCCCGCGGACGTGTTGCCCTGGATTTACTATGTCAACGCCCAGCGCGTATTCGGTGTCCCGCCTGCAAAAACGTAAGCCCCGGACGCCCCCAGGCCGCGCCCTGCCCGGCCAATCGCGAACGAAGCCGAAAACGGTTGCCGAACAGCAACGGGGAGCGGAACAGGATCCGCTCCCCGGGCTGTCACCGGCCAGCTGCCGCCGGGTGCGCCCGCATGGGCTGAGGCGGGAGGTCTGCGCGCAGCGGGGTTTGCCGTTCAGGCGGCAGGCGCCTTGCCTTGCGCCTGCACGGCTTTGTCGGGCGTCGGATTTTCGCCCCGGGCGATGATCTCCGGCGTGGCGAAATGGCAAGCCACGTGGTGGCCGCCTCCCACATCGATGAACGGCGGCTCCTGTTGCCGGCACACGTCGGCCGCAAACGGGCAGCGGGTGTGGAACCGGCATCCGGAAGGAGGATTGAGGGGGCTTGGCACGTCCCCTTGCAGGATGATGCGCTCCCGCTTCACGTCCGGGTCCGGAATGGGGATGGCCGAAAACAGCGCCTGGGTGTACGGGTGGAGCGGGTTCTTGTACAACTCCCGCTTGTCGGCCATCTCCACAATCTTGCCCAGGTACATGACGGCTACCCGATCGCTGATGTGCTCCACCACTGCCAGGTCGTGGGCGATAAACAGGTATGTGAGCCCGAACTCCCGCTGCAAGTCCTTGAGGAGATTGATGACCTGAGCCTGGATCGAAACGTCCAGGGCCGATACTGGCTCGTCGCACACGATGAGCTTCGGGTTCACCGCCAGCGCCCGGGCGATGCCGATGCGCTGCCGTTGTCCGCCGCTGAACTCGTGCGGGTAGCGTCGAGCGTGGTAACCGCTCAAACCGACGACCTCGAGCAATTCCTGGACGCGCTTCTCCCGCTCCCGGCCGCGGGCAAGACCATGGATGACCAACGGCTCGCCGACGATATCCCCGACGGTCATGCGGGGGTTCAGCGAGGCGTACGGGTCCTGGAAGATTATCTGCATCTCCTTGCGCAGCTCTCGCATTTCTTTCCGGTTGAGCTGCAGGATGTTGCGGCCCTCAAACCGGATTTCGCCCGACGTCGGCTCCATGAGGCGCAGGATGAGCCGTCCCGTAGTGGACTTGCCGCAACCGCTCTCGCCCACAAGCCCCAGCGTCTCGCCCCGCCTCAAGTAGAAGCTGACGTCATCGACGGCCTTGACCGCCCCCACCTGCCGGGAGAAGATGATCCCTTTTGTGACCGGGAAGTGCTTGACCAGCCGATTGACTTCCAACAAAACCGGCGCTTCCTGACCGCCCGCCACGCTAGCTCACCTTCTCCCTTATCGGCTGAAAGTTCGTATTCCGGAAACACGCGGCCAAATGACCGCCCTCCACCGCCATGAGTTCGGGCTCCTCCTGCCGGCAAATCTCCTCGGCGTACCGGCAGCGCGGGTGAAACCGGCAGCCTTTGGGCATCTGGAAGGGGCTCGGTACGACCCCTTCGATGGACTCCAGCCTTTCCTGCTGGGCGTGGAGCCGGGGGAGGGAGCCCAGCAAGCCTTCGGTGTACGGGTGCTTGGGGCTTCGGAACAGCGACCGCACATCGGTGTGCTCCACGATCTTGCCGGCGTACATCACGATGACTTCCTCGACCATCTCGGCGATGACGCCCAGATCGTGAGTGATCAAAATGATGGCCGTTCCCAGTTCATCCCGCAGCTTGCGCATAAGATCGAGAATTTGCGCTTGAATGGTCACGTCCAGGGCCGTGGTCGGCTCGTCCGCGATGAGCAGCTTCGGGTTGCACGACAGCGCCATGGCGATCATGACCCGCTGCCGCATGCCGCCGCTCATCTGATGAGGGTAGTCGTCGACCCGCTTTTCGGGCGACGGGATGCCGACCAGGCGCAACATTTCGATGGCCTTGTCGCGGGCTTCTTTCTTGCTCAACTTTTGATGAAGGATGATGGCCTCCATGATCTGGTCGCCGACAGTGAACACAGGGTTCAGGGAGGTCATCGGTTCCTGAAAGATCATGGAAATCTCATTGCCCCGGATGCGACGCATCTCCGCCGGCGATTTCTTCAGGAGATCCTCGCCCTCAAACAGGATTTCGCCGTCGAGAATCCGTCCCGGCGGGGTCGGGATCAGCCGCATGATGGACAGCGAGGTGACGCTCTTGCCGCTTCCCGACTCGCCGACGATTCCCAGAGTACCTCCCCGATCGAGGTCGAAGCTGATGCCGTCCACGGCCGGCACAAGGCCATCCTCGGTTTCAAAGTATGTTTTGAGATTACGCACCGATAAAAGCGGGGCCAAGTGCTTCTTCTCCCCTTTCTACAGCCCAGCGTCCTTCCTGAAAGAGGCCGGCGTTCAGACCGGCCGTGCCCGCTAAAGGAGCCGTTCCAGGCGAGGTGCAGGAGTCCGCCCGGGAATACGCCCCCGTTTCGCCACCGGGCGGCCGTCCACCTCTTTGATGTCCATCGTCATGTCGATGGGCGGCGCCGCCGAGATGTAGCTGCCCACCCCGAAGGCGTCGGCCCCGACTTGGGCCAACGCCCGGATTCGTTCGGGTGTCAGGCCGCCCGACACAAAGATTCGCACGTGCTGGAAACCTGCCTGATCCAACCGGGCCCGGACTTCCGCCACAAGGCCCGGCGTAACGCCCCCGCGCTCTCCCGGCGTGTCCAGCCGGACCCCTTGCAACCGCTCCCCGAGGGCCAGGGCGACCCGGAGGCTTTCTTCCGCTTCGTCTTTGAACGTATCCACCAGCACTGTCCTGGGCGCTCCCGGCGGCATGAACCGATCGTAGGCGAGCGCGGCCTCCACCGAGTCGCCGACGATGAGAAACAGCGCATGGGGCATCGTCCCTACCGGCTCTCGCCCCAGCAACTTCGCGCCGAGGATGCAGGCGGCTCCGTCCGCGCCGCCCACCATCGCGGCCCGCTCCATGACCGGGGCTACCGCCGGATGGACGTGCCGAGCGCCGAAGCAGAAGACAGGCTTGTCTCCCGCAGCTTCCTTTACTTGCCGGGCTGCGGTAGCCCAGCCGCTCGCGCTGGCGAGGCTGCCCAACAGAGCCGTCTCGTACGGGCCGAACCGGCCGTAGGGTCCTTCGATGCGCATCACCACCTCCCGGGCGTTGAAGCTCGCACCCTCCGGCAGCGACCACACCTCGACCCCACAGCCGGCCAAAAGATGCCGGCATTCCGCCACGCCTGCCAAGATACCGTCGGTTCTGGCAAAAATTTCCGCCACCACCGGCTTTTCGTCAAGCCCCAGATTGCGCAACACTTCCAGCGTTTTGAGGAAGTAAATATCGGTCGTCGCGCCGGCGGCGATCTCCTCATGGGTTGCCGAATGAAACCGAGCCGACGGGTCGACGTGCCACTTGGACACGTCCGCGAGCGTTTGCAACCGCAAGCCCACCACGGGCCCTCCCTCATCCCCTCGCCGCCCGGTCCGCCTCCCGGGCAGCGGTACCTGCTTCGATCCGTCCCATATATGTTCTGGCCGACGCCGTCAAAACCTGCCACCACCCGTCGCCGTACAGCCACCGGTAGGCGTCCCTGGCAAACAAAACCCGGCGAACGTGACCCCGGGTTTCGGCAAACGGGATCCGGTCCAGCGTGTCCTTCCGGCCGTCCCACGTGCCGTCCGCCAGCCACTGGGACACTCGCGCTCGGCCGGCGTTGTAGGCGGCCAAGGCCGCGAGCTCGTTGCCCTGAAACTCGCCGACCAGATGCTGTAAGTACCAGGCCCCCAGCCGCAGGTTGAGCTCAGGCTCGAATAGCCGGTCCGGGTGCGGGGTTTCCAAGCCCAACTGGCCGGCGATCCATGAAGCGGTGTCGGGCATGAGCTGCATGAGGCCCCGGGCTCCCCGGACCGAGACCGCCCTGGGCCGAAAGCCGCTCTCGGCATGGACGACCGCCGCCACAAGAAACGGATCCAGGTCCGCTTCCCGGGCTGCGGCGGCGATCTCCCGGGCGTATTGGATGGGAAACAACCAGCGCAGTGCAGGTTTCACGAGCAAGGCGGCCGCGAGGAAAAGCGCCAGCGCAAGCCAAAGCACCCTGCCGCGGAACGGGCCGCCCAACGGTTTCGTACCTCCCGATGCTGCTTGTGTGGTGGGAAACCTTATGCTTCCCCAAACGCGGAGATGATCAGCTCCGCGGTGGCCAGATTGGTCGCGAGCGGGACGTTGTGAACGTCGCACACCCGAAGCAAGGCGGTGATGTCGGGTTCATGGGGCTGGGCCGTCAGCGGATCCCGCAAAAACAGCACCGCGTCGATTTCCCCGGCGGCCACCCGGGCGCCGATCTGCTGGTCGCCGCCGTAGGGGCCCGACTGCACCCGCTCGACGGGCAAGCCGGTAGCCTCGGCGATGATCCGGCCCGTCGTTCCGGTAGCGATCAGGCGAAACCGGGACAACGCGTCCAGCCGGCGCCGGACGAACTCGACCATATCATCTTTCTTCTTGTCATGGGCGATGAGAGCTACGGTTCGCACGTCGCGACAACTCCTCCCAAACGCGCACTACCTGCAAGCGGGTTTCCTCCCGGCTGGCGCGATTGTCGATGACGAAGTCGGCCATGCGCGCCTTTTCGTCCAGCGGCAGTTGGGCCGCAAGCCGGGCCTCGGCCTCGCCCCGGCTGAAGCCGTCCCGGCCGATAAGGCGCGCAAGCTGCGTCTCCCGGTCCACATACACCACGACGGTCGTATCCACGAGCTTCCGGCTGGCGGGGCGCTCACCCAGCAACGGGATCTCGGCGACCACGATGCGACCTTGATCCTTTGCGGCTTGGATGCGGTTTGCGAGCCGCTGCCGGATGATGGGATGGAGGATGGATTCCAAGGCCCGTCGCCGGTCCGGATGGGCGAACACGATCGCGCCCAGCTTCCGCCGGTCAAGCTGCCCGCCTGCGGTGAACACATCGGGACCGAACACCCGGCGAATCTCCGCCAAGGCCGGTTCGCCCGGCTCCACCACCTCCCGGGCGATCTGATCCGCGCTCACCACCGCAGCACCGAGGTCGGAGAACATGGCCGCCACCGTCGACTTGCCGCTGGCGATGCCGCCCGTCAAGCCCACCGCCAGACCCGGGCCCGCGGGCGTGCGGCCAGCGCCGTTCCCGCGACCTGGGGCCGCTTGTCCGCCGCGCCCGTTCACCTCTGGCACCCCGGGCACCAATGCCAGCTGCGCCCGCTCCGCACGATCCTGGCGACGGCCGTGCCGCACCGGGGACACGGACGGCCGGACCGTCCGTAGACCGCCAACCATTCCTGAAAGCGGCCGGGCGCGCCCTCGCCGTTGACGTAGTCCCGGATCGTGGTGCCGCCGTTCGCCAAAGCGTCGCCGAGCACGGCCCGAACGGCGCGCCACAGGCGTTCGATTTCTGCCGCGGACAAAGACCCCGCGGGTCTTCGAGGATCGATCCCCGCCCTAAAGAGCGCCTCGTCCGCGTAGATGTTGCCAAGACCCGCAACCTGCCGCTGATCCAAGAGAAACGCCTTGATAGGCGCCCGCCGGCCGGAAGCCAGCGACGCCAAAACTTGCGGGGTGAACTCTTCCGAAAGAGGTTCCACACCCATGCGGGCCAGCCCCGGCGGCCCGGCGGGGTCGTTTCGGCCGCTCAGCCAGTGGACGGTGCCCAACGTTCTTGTGTCCGTGAAGCGCAGCTCATCGCCGCCTTCGAGGACAAAGACCACCCGGGTGTGCGGATGCCGCACCGCGTCCTGGGCATCGACGGTCAACCGGCCAGTCATCCGAAGGTGCACGACGATGCAGCTCCGGTCGTCCAAGTCCAACAGCAGGAACTTTCCCCGGCGGCCGACCCCGGCAAACCGCCTGCCCCGCACCCCGGCCGCAAACGCCCCGGGTTCGGCGTTGCGGACGATCCGGGGGAGCAGGACTTCCACGTCCGCCACCTGCCGGCCGGGCAGCGTTCCCGCCAGGTGCCGCCGGACCGTTTCCACCTCGGGCAGTTCAGGCATGCGCCCCGTGCCCTTTCTCGATCGGAACTGTGTCCAACCAGTTCGGTCCCGCCGCGACGTCCACTTCCAACGGGACCGAGAGCTGGACGACGTTGGCCATGCAGTCCCGGACCAGGGCGGCGGTTTGCTCCAGCTCCTCGCCGGGCACCTCAAGAACCAGCTCGTCGTGGACCTGCAGCAGCAGCCGGGCCCTCAAGCCCTCCTTCCGCAGGCGGCGCTGGACTTCCACCATGGCCAGCTTGATGATGTCCGCCGCGGTGCCCTGGATCGGCGTGTTCATCGCGGTCCGTTCCGCGAAGCTGCGCCGGGCGTAGTTGCGGGACTTGAGATCGGGCAAATAGCGGCGGCGCTTAAACAGCGTGGTGACATATCCCTGTTCCCTGGCGGCCGCCACCACGCCGTCAATGTAACGGCGCACTCCCGGGTATCGCTGAAAATAGTCGTCAATGTACTTTTGGGCATCGGCCTGGCTCAGGCCCGTCCCCCGGGCCAGGCCGTAACTGCTGATCCCGTAGACGATGCCGAAGTTGATGGCCTTGGCCGCAGTCCGCATGTCGCCGGTGACCTGCTCGGGCTTGACGCCGAACACTTCCGACGCGGTGCGAACGTGGATGTCCTGGCCCCTGCGAAAGGCGTCGATCAACACCTCGTCGCCGGACATGTGGGCCAAAACCCGCAACTCGATCTGGGAATAATCGGCTTTGAGCAAAACCCATCCGGGCCCCCGGGGAATGAAGGCCTGCCGGATGCGCCGGCCCGCTTCGGTGCGCACCGGGATGTTCTGCAGGTTGGGATTCGCGCTGCTCAGGCGCCCGGTCGCGGTCACCGCCTGGTTGAAATGGGTGTGCAGCCGGCCGGTGGCCGGGTTGATCAGGGACGGCAAAGCGTCCACGTACGTGCTTTTGAGCTTGGAGACGAGCCGAAATTCCAGCAACCGCTCAACCACGCGGTGCTCGCCCGCCAGTGCCTCCAGCACCTCATGGTCGGTGGACGGCCCCGTCTTGGTGCGCTTGATGACCGGCAGCTTCAGTCTTTCGAACAATATGCGGCTTAGCTGGCGCGGAGAGTTGATGTTGAACGGCTCCCCCGCCAGCTCGTGGATCTCAGCGGTGAGGCGGGCGATCTGGGCGTCCATCTCCTGGGAGAGGGCGGCAAGGTAATCGGTGTCCAGGGCGACGCCTTCCATCTCAGCTTCCACCAGCACGTCCACGAGCGGCTGTTCCATGCCGGCGTACAGCTCCCAAAGGCCGTCGCGCCGCAAGCGCTCAAGGAGCACCGGACCGGTCTCCAGAACCGCGCGGAGTTCCTCACCCAGAAAACGGCCCACCTCCTCCGGCGACAGCTCGGACGGATCCGGTGCCCGGCGGCCGCCTGCGTTTTCGCTTAGCCGCTGCTTCCACGAAGCGAGGTAGCGACCGGCAAACTTCATGCTGACGTCCGGCAGCGAGTGGTCGCCTTGCTCGGGATTGATCAGATAGGACGCGAGCATCAGGTCGAGGGCAAGCCCTTTGAGGTCGGTGCCGTGCCGGCGGAGGATGATGCGCAGCCGCTTGGCGTCGTGGCACCATTTCCCCGCATTCGGATCTTCCAAAAGCGGCGCCAGAACCGGCTGGGCATCTTTCCACGAAATCCCGGCACCGGTCCGCTGCCCCTGATGCCCGACAGGTACGTAGAGCGCAGTGCGGCCTGCGGCCAAGGCGATCCCCACAAGTCCGGCCTGCATCCGGTCTTCCGCGGTCGCGGCAAGCGCCACCGCCACCGGTCCTGCCGGTGCGGCCCGGCGCAAGCCATCCATGGCGGCTGCAAGGCTTTCCCGATCGCGGACGACCTGCACCGCCGCCTCGGGCGCCGCCGGCCGGACCGGTTGCCTGGGGGCCGGAGCCAGCGTCGCTCCCATCTTGTTCAACCGGTCGAGCAAGCCCTTAAACTCGAGTTCCTGAAAGAGCGCGCTCAAGCGCTCGCGGTCGGCGGGCTGTCTGCGGATTCGCTCGGGTTCAAAAGTGACCGGCGCGTCGGTGCGGATGACCGACAGCTCCCGGCTGAGCCTGGCTTGTTCCCGGAACGCCCTGAGATTCTCGCCGACTCGCCCCTTGATCTGATCGGCCTGGCGGAGCACCTCTTCCAGGGACCCGTACTTTTTCAACAACTGAACGGCCGTCTTGAGACCTACCTTGGGCACTCCGGGAATGTTGTCGGAACCGTCGCCCATGAGGCCCTTCAAGTCGGGCACCTGTTCGGGCAAGACCCCCAGCTTGTCCACGACGCCCTGCACGTCGAGCCGCTCCATGTCCCGGATTCCCTTGCGGGTCAACAGCACCGTGACCCCATCGGCCACAAGCTGCAGGCAGTCCCGGTCGCCGGTGACGATGAGCACTTCAAGCCCCCGCTCCCGGCCTTGCCGGGCCAAAGTCCCCAAGATGTCGTCGGCTTCGTACCCCTCGACCCCGTACACGGCCAGATTCAACGCATCCAGCAACTGTTCCACCCGGGCGATCTGGGGCCGCAGGTCGTCGGGCATGGACGGCCGGTTCGCCTTGTAGTCGGCATACAGCTCATCGCGGAACGTCGGCCCAGCCCGGTCCAGCGCCACCGCCGCGTACTCGGGCTGCTCTTCGTCCAGCAACGCCAACAGCATCTGGGTAAAGCCGTACACGGCGTTGCTGGGCTCGCCCGTGGACGTGGTTAGGCTGGGCAAAGCGTAGTAGGCCCGGTGGATAAGGCTATAGGCGTCGATGAGGACCAGTTTCCCTTGCCGGACGGAACGGGCCGGGCCGGTTCGGGCGTCCTCGCCCTGGATCGTGCGGGCACGGTGCGTGTCCGCCATGGGCATCGCTCCCGGTGCGCGAAACGCTTGGAAGGGGCAACTGGCCCCCGCCAAGCTGCGTTCAGTATAGCATGAGCCCGGGGGCAAATCCAGCCAGACCCGGTTCGGCCGACGGGCGCCATTTCTGGACGCCCCCCCCTCCGGTGCCTTGACTTGCTTGAAGGACTCCTCCTGCGGCCCAGGAATCGCCCTAAGTGATAGAAGATGCAGTGTCTCCCCATCCATTATCGACGTGCGGGGAGTGTGAGCGGAGATGTTGAGATTGAACCGCAAGCTCCGGATGCTCGCCGGGATCGGCTTGGTCACCGCCTTGCTGCTTGTGCCGGCCTGGACCCTCCTGTCCGCGGGCGCGGCCGTCCCTCCCACCGGCTGGGCAGCCAGCCCGGCGGGCACCGGCCAAAACCCGGGGGGAACTTCCGCCGCGGGTACCCGAGAGACCCCAGACGCCGGACGGGTTCAAGACGACGGGCTGCAGGCGGGTGAACCCGACGACCGCTTGTCCCGCGCGGAACTGGCGGTCATGCTGGCGGAATCCCTGGACCTGGACAGCCCGGCATCGTCAACATTCGCCGACGTGACCGGACATTGGGCCGGGCCGGCCATCGCGGCCGTAGCCGCCGCAGGGCTGATGGACGGTCAGCCCGACGGGACGTTCCGGCCGGAGCGGGCGGCCACCCGGGCCGAAGCGGCCATTGCCGTCTTGCGGGCCGCCAAGCTCGATGAGCTTGCCGACGCGGCAGCCGTCCACCTGTCGGCGGAAAGCCCGTTTCCCGACGTCCTGCCTGTCCACCGGGCGTTTCCGGCCATCGCCTTGCTGGAGCACATCGGCGCCTGGCCGGTCCCCGCCGGTGAACCATTCGGCCCCGAAGAGCCGGTCTTTCGGGACGAGGCCGCCCAAGCACTGGAGGCCGCGCTCCGCATGGAGATCGCCAGCGGCCGGCTGGTTCAGGTCAACGCGCCGGGAAGAAGCTTGAGCCTGGAGGACGAAAACGGTCGGCGCCGGGCGTTCGTCCTCGGGCCGGACACGCTCATCGTGCGCAACGGCGCCGCCGTCGAAGCCAGCGAGCTTCTTCCAGGAGACCAAGTCCAGGCGGTGGCCGACGCCACCGGCCAGCTGAAAGCGGCCGCAACGTCCGGCCAGGAGCGAACGCGGGCCGCCGAAATCGGTGCGGCGGCCATGGAATTGCTCCAGGAACTCTTGACGCCCGAGCAAACCGCCGCGATCCTGGCACGGGACTGGGACCGGGCAGGCCAGGAGCTCCGGGAGTCGCTCTACAACCAGCTTCTGGCCCGCGGGGCCACTCCCGACGAGGCGGCGGCTATCCTGTCGCAGGATTGGGACGCCCTCGAGGAGCACGGCAAGGAGCGGCTGACTGCCCTGGCCACCCAGCGGCTGCCGGTCGATCCGTCTCTCATCCGGGCTTTGCTGGATCAAAACTGGGAGGAGGCCCGGAGCCAGGCGGAAGTGGAGGTGCTGGAATACTTGCTCAACCGGCTCCTCCAGACCTCCGCCAACGCTTGAGCATCCAAGCGCGTCCGTCCGTTCCGGGATCGCGCCGGCCGGACTGGCTCTGGGGGGATGTCTCGACTGATGCACCGGGTGATTTCCGGTACAACAGGCTAACGGACACCGAGGATCAGCTTCCTGCCCCGAAGGGCTTGACTCAGACGGCATGGACCGGGCCCTTGAATCCGGCGGTGCTCTATGTTATGATGGATTCCGTCCGCAAGGGCTCGAACCGGGGCCGACAAGTCCAGCCAGCCGGGACGGGTCAGCACGCCGGAGTGGCGGAACTGGCAGACGCGCACGACTCAAAATCGTGTGGGCCTCGCCCATGTGGGTTCGAGTCCCACCTCCGGCACCAGGATGGAAGGGCGTTCCGGGAAACCGGGCGCCCTTTGCTTTCCGATGCCGGGCGATGCACGAGGGGCAAGGGGAATTCCGGGCGGATCGGCTGCCGAAGTCCGGGCTGTTCACGCCGGGCGCATGCTCAACAACAAGATGATTGCCGCCACCGCCCATGTGTAGTAGGCAAACGGCGCAAGGCGCCCGCGCGCAACGAACCGAACGAACGCCGCTATGGCCGTGTAGCTCGACACCGCCGCCGCGGCGGCGCCGGCGGCCAAAATCCGCAGGTCGCCATTGGAAAACAGCCCTTCAGCCCACAGCCCGGCCGCCTCCACCGCGGCTGCGCCGAGAATGGCTGGAACAGCCATCAGGAACGCGAACCGGGCCGCGGCCTGACGTTCGAGGCCGCTCAACACGCCCGCTCCGATGGTAACGCCGCTGCGGGAAAGCCCCGGCAAGACCGCCATCGCCTGCGCAAGCCCCATGGCCAGCGCCTGGCGCCAGCCGGGCTCCCCCTTCCGCTGCCCAAAGGTAGCCCGGTCGGCGAAAAGGAGCAGCGCGCCGGTGAGGATCAGCATGAGCGCCGTCACCCGCACCGAACCGAAGACCGCCGCCACCGCGTCCCGAAACAGCAGCCCGGCGACAGCCAGCGGGACGGTGGCCATAACCAAGAGCCAAAAAAGCCGGCGGCCTTCGGCCGCGCCGGCTCCCTGCCCGCCCAATACTCCCGCCGCCATCCGGACGAGATCCCCCCGGAAATACACCGCTACCGCCGCGAGGCTGCCCAAATGGACCATGACGTCGAAGGTCAGCGCGTAGTCGCTGGCCCCTAAGAGATGCCGCGCGATGACCAGGTGCCCCGAACTGCTGACGGGAAAAAACTCCGTCACGCCCTGGGTAATTCCGAGCAAGACCGCCTGCCACATCGTCATCGGCCGGTCCCCCAACAATAGCCGCAACGCCGGTTGCGGCCCGATTCCGCCGTTCAGATTACCATACATCACCGGCCTTGGCCATATCCCACAAGCCCGGTCGGGTTCGACGGTCCTGGCAGGCAAGGGATCCCGTCGAATGTACGGAACAATATGTTCCGTACAGGCCAACGCATAAGACGAACAGGGGTGAAGGCTTTGAGCAGTCCGTCAGCGCCCGCGACTGTGCCCAAGCGGGCCGACATACCCGAGCAGTACCGCTGGCGCCTTGAGGACCTGTACCCGGACGACAACGCCTGGGAGGCCGACTTCCGAAAAGTGAAAGACGCCCTGCCGCGTCTTGCGGAGTTCCAGGGTACCTTAGCCCAATCGCCGGCCCGGCTGGCGGAATGCCTGCGGCTGCGGGACGAAACGGCAGAGCGGTTTGAGCGGGTGTTCGTGTACGCCTTTACCCGCATGGACGAAGACAGCACCAACGCCACGTATCAGGCCCTCCACGACCGGAGCCAGCGGCTGGCGGTGGAACTGCACACCGCAATAGCCTTTATCGAACCCGAACTGCTGCAAATGCCCGACGATCGAATCCGGGAATACCTGGAAAGCCCCGAGCTTTCCCTCTACCGGCACCACTTGGAGGACATCGCTCGCCACAAACCCCACACGCTCTCGCCGGCCGAGGAAGCGATTCTCGCCGCGGCCGGCGAGGTGGCCCAGGCGCCGGCCAACGTGTTCGACATGTTTCACGACGCCGACCTGAAGTTCCCCTCCATCCGGGACGAAAACGGCGAGGAAGTAGAGGTCACCCACGGCCGCTACATCCGGCTCATGGAAAGCCGGGACCGCCGGGTCCGCCGGGAGGCGTTCCTAGCCCTGCACGGCACCTATCAGAAGTGGCGCCACACCCTGGCGGCTACCTTGTCCGCCAGTGTTCGGAAAGACGTGTTTTTCGCCCGGACTCGCCGGTACGGCTCGGCGCTGGAAGCCGCCCTGCACCGGGACAACATCCCCGTTGAGGTGTACACGAATCTCATCAACACCGTCCGGTCCCGGCTCGACCTGCTGCACCGCTACGTAGAGCTGCGGCGCCGGCTTCTCGCCGTGGACGAGCTGCACATGTACGACTTGTACGTTCCCCTGGTGCCGGAAGCGGACATCCGCATCCCTTACGAACAGGCGACCGATATGGTACTGGCGGGGCTGAAGCCGCTTGGCGACGAGTACATCCGCATCGCCCGGCAAGGTCTTTCGGACCGTTGGGTGGACGTTTTGGAAAACGCCGGCAAGCGCAGCGGCGCGTACTCCATCGGCGCCTACGGCGTGCACCCGTACATTCTCATGAACTACGAGCCCAACCTCGACAACGTGTTTACACTGGCGCACGAATTCGGCCACGCGGTCCACAGTTATCTTGCCGACAACGCCCAGCCGTACGTGTACTCCCAGTACACCATTTTCGTGGCTGAGGTGGCTTCCACCCTCAACGAGCACCTTCTCTTTCACTACCTGTTGCGGGAAACCGAGTCGCCCCTAAAGCGGCGATACTTGATCAACAAGTACCTGGACAACGTGCGGGGGACGGTATTTCGGCAGGTGAAGTTCGCCGAGTTTGAAAAGCTCATCCACGAACGGGTGGAAGCCGGGGAAGCCCTGACGCCCCAGTACCTGTGCGACGAGTACCACCGGCTCGTCCGGGAGTACTACGGGTCCAGCATTGTGGCCGACGACGAGATCGCTGTGGAATGGGCCCGCATCCCCCACTTTTACCGGGCGTTTTACGTGTACAAGTACGCCACGGGCTTCGCGGCGGCGACCGCCCTCGGTCAAGCCATCCTCGAGGAAGGCGAGCCCGCGGTCCGGCGCTACTTGGATATGCTGCGGGCAGGCGGTTCCGACTACTCCTTGAACCTCTTGCGCAACGCCGGCGTAGACATGACGAAACCCGACCCCATCTTGAGGGTGATGGACATCTTCGAAGAGATGTTGAATGAGCTTGAGGCCCTCAGCTGACCGCCCGGCGGGGATCTCGCCCGCCGGGCGGCCCCCGGCCTCCCACGGACACCTGCCGCTTGAGCCCCAACCGGCCCATTGCCCGGTCCGCTTCGCGCGCTAACCCCCGTCCCGAACCTCAAGGAAGCGCCAGAGCTCATCCTGAGGGTACGGTGCGAGCGGTCGCCAGCGGCGGTCCCGGCCGCGGATGCGCCGTCCCGCGGAGGGTTCGACAAACCGGCCCACCGTTGCTGCCGGGATCCCGGCCCGCCCTAGGGCGTTCACCATCGCCGCCCCATCGGGAGCCGCAATGATCATCATTCCCGACGACAACAGCCCAAGCGGGTCCAGGCCCAGGTGCCGGCAAATTTCGGCCGTCTCTGGCCGTACCGGTACCGCGTCTTCCCAAAGCTCGCAGCCAGCGCCCGACGCTTCGCACATCTCGTCCACCGCGCCGAGCAGCCCGCCCTCGGTCGCGTCGTGCATGGCCCGGGCACCGGCCTCGACGGCCACCAGCCCGTCCTTGACAACGCTGATCTCTTGGCCGAAGGCAACCGCCCGGGACACCACGTCCGGGCCCAGCGCGCGGGCAAGCTCCTCGCGGAAGTCCGCGGCCAGGATGGCGGTCCCCTCAAGACCGGCGGCCTTGGTCACCACCATATCAAAGCCGGGCACGGCGCCGGCGGGGGTGACGTAGCGGTCCTTCCGCGCGCGGCCGATCGCGGTCACCACCGCCACCGTTTCCCGCACCCGGGACGTCACCTCGGTGTGGCCGCCGAGGACACTTATCCCAAGCCGGTCGGCTTCGACGTGAATGTCTGCCATGAGCTCTTCGAGTTCCGCGTCCTTCGCGCCCTCGGCCAGCAGGAGAACGGCCTGCACGCCTACGGGTGCCGCTCCGCAGGCGGCCACATCGTTGGTGGCCACCAGCACTGCCAACCGCCCCGCGCCCTTGGCGGCGCCGGTGATCGGATCGCTGGAGACGACGCACACTTCCTGCCCGAAATCGACCACCGCCGAGTCAAGCCCGATGCCCGGGCCGACCAGAACGTCCGGCCGGGAGCGACCCCGGTAGGGCAGCACCAGCCGGCGCAGCTGGGCCGCGCTCAACTTCCCCACTTTCATGCCAGGCCCTCCCGCTTAAGCCGCGCAAGCGCCCTTTCGAACGCGGCCACGGTCTCCTCCACGTCGGCAGGCGAATGGGCCGCGGACAAAAAGCCGCCGCTGCGCATCAGATCGACCCCTTCCAAAAGCATCGCCTTGCGCAGCGCCACGGTGCGGGGACCTTTGGCTGCCTGTTCGAGCAGCCCCGGATCCATTCCCCGGGGAGGCTCCCCGTCGGCCGGGCCGGGCGGCTCAACGCCGAGAGCGATGTGGAACATCGAAGCTTGCCGGTACGCGTACCCGGTCACGCCGGATCTGGCAAGCGCCCCGTTCAACCCGTCGCACAAGCGCCGGCACAATTCCGCGGCCCGGCGGATGAGCCGGCCGTCCCGCAGCTGCTTCAAGGTGGCCACCGCGGCGGCGGCCGTCAACGGGTTCCCGTTGAACGTGCCTTGGTGCGCGATCTTGCGCCGCCGGTTCCACTCCTCATCCCGGTATTCCAGGTACGCCATCATCTCCGCGGGCCCGGCCACGGCGGCGCCGGGAAGCCCGCCGGCTACGATCTTTCCCAGGCACACCAGGTCGGCCCGGATCCCGTAATGCTCCTGGGCCCCGCCCCGGGCAAGGCGGAATCCGGTGATCACTTCATCGAAGATGAGCACCGCACCGGCTCGCCGGGTCTCTTCCCGCACCAAGGCGAGAAACTCGCGCTCCATCGGCACAGCCCCCCAGCCCCCGCCTCCGGGTTCCACGATGACGGCCGCAACGTCCAGATCCGATAGGGCGCGGCGAAGGGCATCGGCATCCCCCGCCGGCAATGCCACGGTGGCGGCCAGCGCCGCGGGCGATGCCCCGGTCGAGGCGGTCACGCCGAAGGGTCCCCGGTTGCCGGTGACCGCCTCGTCGTGCCACCCGTGGAAGTGACCGGCGAACTTGGCCACCCGGGTTCGGCCGGTGTGGGCCCGGGCCAGCCGCATGGCCAGCTGTGTCGCTTCGGTGCCCGAATTGACGAACCGGACCCGCTCGGCCCCCGGAACCATTTCCGTCACAAGGCGGGCCCATTCCACCTCCAGCGGGTGGCTCGCCCCGAAGTGGGTGCCCCGCTCCAGCTGCTCGGCGAGAGCCCGGCGGACGGACGGATGGCCGTGACCCAGGATGAGGGCTCCGTGACCCATCCAGTAGTCGATGAGCCGCCGGCCGTCGACCGTCCACTTGTATGGGCCTTCGGCCCGGTCGACGAACACCGGAAACGGTTCCAGCCAGCGGGAATCGTGGGTGAGCCCGCCCGGCATATGCTCCTTGGCCTCGCGGAACAGCTCCCGGGACCGCGCGAACGTCTCCGAAAAGTCGCGCTCCAGGTCGGTTGCCTCAACCCTCATGGTCCGGTCGGTCCTCCAGACGGTACGCATCCGGGCGCCGGTCCGACAAGGACGGCAGCTCGGCCCGGATCCGGTCCGCTTCTTCCAAGGACACTGTCACGGTAACGACGGCTTCTTCACCTTCCGCCGCGTCCTGCACGACCCCCCACGGGTCGATGATGCGGGAGCCGCCCGCGTACGTCAGGCCTTTCCACGAGCCCACGGTGTTGGCTGCCACGACCCAGCACTGGTTTTCCACAGCCCGGGCGGCCAAGAGCGTCTCCCAGTGCCGCTGGCGGGCAGCGGGCCACTGGGCGGCGTACAGCAGCATGCGGGCCCCGGCGGTTGCCAGGATGCGGGCCGGTTCGGGAAACCGCAAATCGTAACAAATGAGGCCCCCGACCGGTCCCGCCGCGGTTTCAAACAGCGTCAGGCCGCGACCGGCTCGAAAGTGGAGATGCTCGCCGGTCAACGGAAACAGGTGAATCTTCCGGTACGTTCCCGTGATCTGCCCGCCGGGGGCCACGTGAACCAGCGCATTGTACACCCCGCCGTCCCGGAATTCGGGAATGGATCCGAACACGGACATCCCGGCACCGGTGGCGAAGTCCCGGAGCAAGTCCAGGGTGGGTTCCCACGCTTCTTTGGCGAGGCGGTCCAGCTCGCCGTAGGCAAAGCCCGTATTCCACATCTCCGGTAACAGCGCGATCCCAGACCGGCGCCGGGCCGCCTCCTCCAGCAGGCGGCCGGCCCGGGCAATGTTTGCCCGAACATCGCCGGCTACGACCGGCATCTGGATGGCGCTTACCGTGATGCGGCGTTCCATCGGTTCACGCTCCTTGGGTCTCCCCCTTGAGGTTGCCGCTGCCCGGTTCAGACCGCTTTGGCTCCCTGCGGCCAGCCGCTAGCGGGGCAAAAGCTCCGGCAGCTCCGTAAAGGGCAGGCCGTGGGCGTCGGCCACCGCCTGCAAGGTCACGTGGCCGTCGTAGCAGTTGACGCCCTTGGCCAGAGCGGCGTTTTCCTGCACGGCCCGGACGAATCCTTTGTCGGCCACCTGCTGGATGAACGGCAAGGTGGCGTTGGTCAGCGCCAGCGTCGACGTGCGGGGTACCGCGCCGGGCATGTTGGCCACCGCATAGTGGATGACGCCGTGCTTTTCATACGTCGGATTCCGATGGGTCGTCACCCGGTCCGCGGTTTCCACGCATCCGCCCTGGTCGATGGCGACGTCGACGATGACCGCGCCTTGCTTCATTTGTCGAACCATGTCCTCTGTGACTAGCCGGGGCGCCCGGGCGCCGGGAACCAGCACCGCACCGATGAGCAGGTCCGCGTACGCGACGGAGCGCTCGATGTTGTACCGGTTCGACATGACGGTGATGCGGTTGCCGTGAAGAACTTCTTCCAGGTAGCGCAACCGGCGGGCATCCTTGTCGATCAAGGTCACATGGGCCCCCATACCGAGGGCGATGTGGGCCGCGTTGGTACCGACGGTGCCGGCGCCGATGATGACGACGTTGGCCGGAGGCACACCGGGCACACCTCCAAGGAGCACCCCTCGGCCGCCGCGGGACTTCTCGAGAAACTGTGCTCCAACCTGCACCGCCATGCGCCCGGCAACCTCGCTCATGGGGATGAGAAGCGGCAGCGACCCGTCAGCCAGTTGAATGGTCTCATACGCAATGGCCGTCACCCGGGCCTCCAGTAGCCTCCGGGTGAGGGGTTCGAACGCCGCCAGGTGCAGGTAGGTGAACAAGATCTGCCCTTCCCGGAGAAATCCGTACTCGCTGGGTTCAGGCTCTTTGACCTTGACGATCATGTCGGCCCGTTCATACACCTCCGGGCCGTCAGTGGCCAGTTCGGCCCCGGCAGCCACATACTCGTCGTCCAGCATGGCGCTGCCTGTACCGGCTCCCCGCTCGACGATGACCCGGTGGCCGGCCTTGACCAGCTCCTCGACACCCGCGGGCGTCATGGCCACCCGGTTTTCCCCTTCCTTCAGCTCCCGCGGCACACCGACAATCACCCGGCATTCCTCCCTGAACGGGTGCCGTCTCGACGGACCGGTTGCCCGGGCCGGCGGCACCGTCTCGTTAACGCTAGCCCCCGTTGACGGTGTAGACTTGGAGCAAATTGGTGGACCCCGGCTCTCCGGTCTTCACGCCTGCAGTGATGATCACCCGGTCTCCCTTGCGCACGTAGCCGTGGCGCTCGGCCGCATCGACAGCCACATCGATCATGTCGTCGATGTTGCGGGTATACGGCACCACGATGGGCTCTACTCCCCACACCAGCGACAGGCGGCGGGCCACCTCCGGGAAAGGAGTCATGGCCAGGATCGGCGTCCCCGGCCGGAACTTGGACACCATCCGGGCGGTGCTGCCCGACTGGGTGGACGTCAAAATGGCCGCCGCGTGCAAATCGGACGCCGCCCGGCACGTCGCGTAGCTGATGGCCTCGGCAATGGACGGCGACGGGCCGCTGGTGCGGCCGGCCAGCAACTGATCATACACGATGGCTCCTTCGGTGCGGCGGGCGATCCGGTCCATGACCCGGACCGCGGCCACCGGGTAGCGCCCCGCCGCGGTTTCGCCCGAAAGCATCACAGCATCGGTCCCGTCGAAGATGGCGGTGGCCACGTCGGTGACTTCGGCCCGGGTGGGTCGAGGGTTGTGCACCATCGATTCGAGCATCTGGGTCGCGGTGATGACCGGCTTCCCCCGGCGGTTGCACGCCGCGATGATCCGCTTTTGCACGAGGGGCACTTCCTCAGCCGGGATTTGCACGCCCAGATCGCCCCGGGCCACCATCAGGCCGTCGGCCTCGTCCGCGATCTCTTCGAGATGCCGCACCCCTTCGTGGTTCTCGATCTTCGCGATGACCGGCTGCTCTCCGCCCGCTTCCCGAATGGCCTGCTTCACCTGAACCACGTGCTCCGGGCGCCGGACGAACGAAGCCGCCACGAAGTCCACTCCGTGGGCGACGCCGAACCGGATGCACTCCCGGTCCGTTTCGGTGAGGGCCGGCCAGTCCAGCTCGGCCCCCGGCAGCGTCACGCCCTTGCGCGATCGCAGCTGGCCGCCGGTGACGACCCGGCAGTGCGCGAGTCCTCCTTCGATGCGCTCGACCCGCAGTTCGATGAGGCCGTCGTCCAGGTAGACAGTGCCGCCCGGCTGTAGCAGGCGGGCAAAGGACGGGTAGCTGACCGAGGCCCGGGACGCGTCCCCGGTGATCGGCTCGCTGGTGAGAGTAAAGGTTTCTCCGGACTCCAAGAAAACAGGATCGGGCTCGAGATCGCCGATGCGGATCTTCGGGCCCTGAATGTCCAGCAAAATGCCGATGTGGCGCCCCGCCTGGGCCGCCGCTTCCCGGATCCGTTGGATGCGGGAGGCCTGCTCCTTTAGGCTGCTGTGGGAAGCGTTCAACCTGGCCACGTCCATGCCGGCCCCGATCAGCTCTTGCAGCAGGCCGTCGCTGGACGGACCAATGGTACAGACGATCTTGGTGCGGCGCAAGCCCCGAACCTCCTTCGGCTGCCGCCGGGTCACGCCTCCGCCTGCCCGCTGCGGATGGCTTCGAGCCGCTCCGCCGTTTGTTCCTGCAGGCGTCCCATGGCCCGATACTTCTTGAGCCGGCGATCCAGCAGCTCGTCGGGGTCCAGGGCCATAAGCTCCCGGAGATGGCGCAGCACCGCTTCCTTGAGCCGCCGGGCGACTTCCTCCCGGTCCCGGTGCGCCCCGCCCAGCGGCTCGGGAATGATCTCGTCGATCACGCCCAGCTCCAGCAAATCCCGGGCACCGAGCTTCAAAACGCCCGCCGCCTCCGGGGCCCGGCCGGTATCCTTCCACAGGATCTCAGCGCACATCTCGGGGGAGATCACCGAGTACCACGCGTTTTCCATCATCAGCACCCGGTCGCCGACACCGATGGCCAGCGCCCCGCCGCTGCCCCCTTCGCCGGTGATGACGCACACGACGGGTACCCGCAGAAACGACATGCGCCGGATGTTTTCGGCGATGACCACCCCTTGCCCCCTCTGCTCGGCCTCAATGCCCGGGTACGCACCCACCACATCAATCAAGGAAAGAATGGGCCGGCCGAACTTTTCCGCCTGAACCATGAGGCGCAGGGCCTTGCGGTACCCCTCCGGATGGGGAAGCCCGAAGTTTCGGCGGATGTTTTCCTTGGTGTCCCGGCCCTTTTGCGGTCCGACGACCGTGATGGGAATGCCGTCCAAGAGCGCCACGCCGCCCACCATCGCTTCATCGTTCCGGACGCACCGGTCGCCAGACAGCTCGAGAAAGTCGGTGCAGATCATGCCGATGTAGTCCAACGTGGTCGGACGGCGAGGATGCCGGGCCAGCTGAACCCGCTGCCACGGAGTGAGATTGCTGAAAATCTCGGCCCGCAACCGGTCGGCCTTCCGCTCCAAGGTGGCGATTTCCTGGCTGAAATCGATGCCCTTCTCCTTGGTGAACGCTTGCAGCTCCCGGATGCGGTTTTCCAGTTCCACAAGGGGGCGCTCCCACTCAAAGACGCCGTTGACCACCCGGAGGCCTCCTATCTTGCGTGAAGACGCAGGATCTGCGCCAGGACGGGCCGCAGCTCCTTGCGTTGCACAATCCGGTCGATCATGCCGTGTTTCAAGGCGAACTCGGACGTCTGAAACCCGCTGGGCAACGGCTGGCGAATCGTGCGTTCGACGATGCGGGGACCGGCGAACCCGATAAGGGCTCCCGGTTCCGCGAGGATGTAATCGCCGAGGGACGCGAAGCTCGCGTACACCCCGCCCATGGTCGGGTTGGTGAGAACCGAAACGTACGGCCGGCCGGAGCGCCCGAAACGCTCCACGGCCTGGCACGTCTTGGCCATCTGCATCAACGATAAAATGCCTTCCTGCATGCGGGCGCCGCCGCCGCCGCCTGACACGACGATCACCGGCAGGCACCGCTCGGCGGCCCGTTCGAACAGCCGGGCCAGCTTTTCGCCGACGACCGAGCCCATGCTGCCGCTGAAGAAGGCGAAGTCCAAAATCCCAACGGCCACGGGGTAGTTTTCCAGCCGGCCGACCCCCGTGACGATCGCCTCCCGCAGGCCGGTCTTCTCCTGCGTGCGGGCCAGCTTCTCCTCATAGCCCGGGAATCCCAAAGGGTTAACGGTGGCGACTTCCCCGTCCCATTCTTCGAACGTCTCGACGCTGTCCAAAATCTGCGCCAGGCGTTCCATAGCGCCGACATGAAAATGGTGGCCACACCGGGAGCATACGTGCAAGTTTTTGGACAGCTCCCGCTGGTACAAGATGCTCTGGCAGCCCGGGCACTTGGCCCACAGGCCATCGGGCACCTCTTTGGGCTTCGGAGCCGGAGGCCGGACCGGGCCGGCCTCCCCTTGGACCGGCTTGACCGTCACGTATTTCGGCTTCGTGCGGAACAGATCTTTCAACGTCGCCATGGTTCCACCGCTCGCCCTTCAGCGCCCCAGGGTCTCGGCCAAAACCTCATGGGCTTCTTCCGCCTCCGCCTCCGGCACGAGCAGCTCTACGGCCTCCGCGTTGCGGGGCTCACCCACCGGCCGCATCCGCACCAGAAGACCTTCTCGCTCCAGCACCTGGCGGACCCGCTGGCCCGCGGCCAGGTTGCGCGCGATGTAAATCACCGTCCACATGCCCAGGCGTCTCCCCTCCGGCCCGTCAACTCGGATTGCGACGGACTGCCCGACCGGGCCGTTGCCCCCGCGCCCCGGGCCGCTTACGCGCCAGCTTCGACCCGCCCGTGACGGGTGAGGATCTCTGCCCGGCCCCGGACCTTGATGGCCGATGTATGCTCGGTGAACTGGGCCACCATGACCTCGCCCTTGTCCAGTTTCTCGCTATGATGGAACCGGGTTTCCTTGCCCCGGGTGAGGCCGATGATGGTCACCCCGTCCTGCAACGCCTTAATGACGACGAAGTCGCCCTGAATGGCGGTCTCAGCCACGTAGCCCGCCTCCGCGCCGGCATCAATACAACAAGGCGGGTGCCCGAGGCGGGTACCCTGCCTTACAGACAAAACCCTTTGCCGTGTGGATTTCGCCCCAATTATATCCCCCGGCCGCGCGCGGTGTCAACCGGACGCGGCCTGCCGGTCCGGGCCGGAGGGGCCTACGCCTGCCCGCTGGTGGGCAACCCGGGCGGCCGCAGCCGCGGCGATACCGGCTACGAGATCGTCGAGGAATGTGTGCACCTGTCCTGACCGGTGGCTGTTGAGCTTACCAATGATCCCCAACTTTCGCTTGTCGAGATACCCGAAGCTCGTCAGCCCGACCGACCCGTAGAGATTGGTGATGCCCAGGGCGAGAATTTCATCCACCCCATACAGCGGCTCGTCCCGCCGGACGATGGCGTTGAGCGGCTCCGGCAGCCCGTTGCGCTCGGCCAGCACGTCCAGGGCAATGCCCGTCAGAATCGCGTGTTGCGCCTCCCGCTTGCCGATAACCGTCTCGACGCTCCGGACGCACTCCTCAAGGGGCACATCGTCGGGACCGCACAGTTCGGCCACGATCTGCGCGATGTCCGTCACCTTTACGCCTCGTTCCTCAAGCAGCCTGAGGACGACGTCTTTCATCCGAATCACCTCCGGGAGCCGCTTCACCGCGGGGACCGGCCTTGGGCTTTCCCCTACGCAAACTACGGGAGCCGGGTAAAACCGGTGATCCCTCCATCCCGCGCCAAGCCCGAAAGCGCCTCCCAAAGCTCCGGTGCCGGTCGCACCCACCAGTTTCTCCCAGCCAAAACGCTGACTTTGGCCCCGCCCGCCGGAAGCCGGACGATGACGGGCACCGGTCCCCGGTTCCGGCCCAACACGCGGCGCAGGCGTTGCACGGCGGGGCCAGCATCCGCCGGCAAGTCGATGACTACCGCCGGGCCTTCCCCGTCCAGCATATCAGAATCGGCCGGCGGTTCGCCAACCGGTCGATGTTCCGCCTCCGCAGAAGCGAACATGGCCGTCTGCCCGAAAGGGGTGGAACCGCTGGGCCCATCCAGGAGAGCGCCCGCCGCGGCCGCCATCCGTTCGCGGCTTTCCCCGAAGCAATCGCAGGCGCCGGCGGACACCAGCGCAAGAAGAGCCGGGCGGCTCAACCGTCCCCCTACCCGCCGGCACAAGTCCGCCAACGATTCGTACGGCACGGCCCCCCGGGCGGCCACGATAGCTTCGGCCAACGGCCGGCCCACGTGCCGGATGGCCGCCAGGCCGAACCGGATCTCGCCATCTCCGGTGACGGTGAACTCGACGTCGCTTTCATTGATGTCCGGAGGCAACACCCGCACGCCCATTCGACGGCAAGCGGCCTCGTAGCGGCGGATCCGGTCGGGATCGCCTTTCGCCGAAGACAGCTGCGCCGCCAGAAATTCGGCCGGGTAGTGGGCCCGCAAGTAGGCGGTTTCATAGCTGATGAGCGCGTAGGCTACCGAATGGCTTTTGTTGAACCCGTAACCGCCAAACCGGACCAACTCCGCAAAAACCTGCTCGGCCACCTCCCGGCTCACGCCCCGGGCCGCCGCCCCGGACACGAACCGGTTCCGCTCGGCGGCCAGCAGTTCCGGTTGCTTTTTGGCCATGCCCTTTCTCAAGTTGTCGGCCTGCTCGGGACTGAAACCGGCCATGTCCATGGCGATGCGCATGACCTGCTCTTGATACAGGATGATCCCCTCAGTCTCCCGGAGAATCGGTTCCAACAGCGGGTGGAGGTACACCACCTTCTCCTGGCCCCGCCGCCGGCGCAAAAACGTCTCGATCCGGTGCCCGGGTCCGGGCCGGCCCAAGGCCAACAGCGCCACCAGGTCCGCAAACCGGGCCGGCCGCATCCGTTCGGTGAGCCGTCGAAACGCGCGCGTCTCCAGCTGAAAGACGCCCTCGGTGCCGCCGCTGGAGAGCATCCGGTACACCGCCGGGTCGTCCAGCGGCAACGGCTCCGGCACGGTGCCGCCCCGGTGGGCGATCAAGTCCTTGGCCCGGCGGATAACGGTCAACGTTCGCAGGCCAAGAAAGTCCACCTTCACATATCCGAGGGCTTCCAGGTCTTCCATCGGGTACTGGGTCAATTGAGGACCGCCGGCGCCCTGGATGAGCGGCAACTCGAGCTCGAGGGGACCAGGACCCACCACCACCCCGGCGGCGTGCACCGAAACGTGCCGCGGGGCGCCCTCCACCAGGAGGGCAGCGGCCAGCAAACGTCCCAATTGCGGATCCCGGCGGGCTTTGCCCAGCTCGGGCACCGCGTCGATAGACGCTGCCAGGGTCATCCCCGGCTCTTTTGGGATGAGCCGGGCTAGGCGGTCGACCCGTTCCGCAGGTACGCCCATGGCCCGGCCCGTCTCCCGCACTGCCGCGCGCGCCGCGAAGGTCGCGAAGGCCGCGATGTGGGACACCCTTTCCGGGCCCAATCGCTGGCGGACGTATTCGAGCACCTCGGACCGGCGATCGTCACAGACGTCGATGTCGATGTCGGGCATCTCGCGGCGGGTGGGATTCAAAAACCGCTCAAACAAAAGGCCGTGGGCCAGCGGGTCCACCTCGGTGATCCTCAGGCAGTAGGCAACCAGGCTCCCCGCGGCCGACCCTCGCCCGGGGCCCACCGGGATCCCCCGGTCCTTGGCCCAGCCGACCACATCCGCGAGAAGGAGGAAATAGTCGGCCATGCCCATCCGGCCAATGATCGAAATCTCGTGCTCCAAACGGCGCTCGACCGGATCGGGCAGCGCATCCCCGAACCGGCGCCGGGCGCCCTCGCGCGCGGCGCGCGCCAGCGCGACGTCGGACCGCTGGCCGCCCGGCGAAAACGACGGCAGGCGCCAGATGCCCAAGCCCAGATCGAGCTGGCACATCTCCGCGATGCGGGCGGTGTTGGACAGCGCCTCGGGAACGTCCTCAAACAGCGCCGCCATTTCAGCGCCGCTCTTGAAATACGCCTCCCGGGACTCCGGCCCCGCCGGGAACGTACGATCTGTCTGGGAGGCCAGGCGTCTTAGCGCGGCGTAGGCGGCAGCCTGCCCGGGGTGAATGAAACGCACGTCATTGGTGGCCACAAGGCCTACATCGGCGCGGCGGGCAAGCTCGATCAGCTTCCGGTTGAGATCCCTCTGGCCCGGGAGGCCGAGATCTTCCAGTTCGATGTAAAACCCGTCAGGACCGAACCGCTCCCGGAACGCCCGGGCCGTCTCCCAGGCTTCCTCCTCTCGCCCTTGCGCAACAAGCCCGGCGAGTTCTCCCTCCCGGCCGCCGCTCAGGACGATGAGCCCGTCGCCAAAGCGCCACAAGTCGTCGCGGCTCACCCCCGGTCCCTGCCGGACGGAAGCCGTAGCTGCGACGGTGGCCAGCCGGCACAGGTGGCGATAGCCCTCCATGTCGCGGGCCAGGGCGACCACCGACCCGCGGCCGGGTCCGAGCGACAATTGGCAACCGAGGATGGGCCGCACCCCGGCTTCCACCGCTTCCCGATAAAACCGGGCCGCACCGAACATGCCGTTCCGATCGGTCAACGCCACGGCGGGCATGCCGAGTTGGGCTGCCCGGCGCACCAGGTCGCGGGGTGAGGGGACCGCTTCCAGCAGGCTGAAATGGGAATGGTGTGCCGGGGGACCAAACCCGGCCCCCTACCGGACCCCCCCCG
>JACDOI010000019.1 GCA_017656145.1 Bacillota bacterium
CGATAGGGACAAAGGCTTGTGCCCGCGCTGGGCCGATTTCCGCGGCCACGGCCCGGCCGGGCCGTTCCAGGTGGATGTACCAGTGGTCGGCCCCGTCCACGACGACGTCCGTGTGGCCGTTGTTTCCGGACCAGCTCCAGGCGGATTGGCCTGGGCGAACATGGCCGGTCACGTCGAACAAGCGCAACACGAGGCGAGGATGGCCGCCGGCCGGCGGCAGTCGGCCGACCGCTTCCCGCCAGCCCGCCTCCGTGACTTCCCAGAAGGCGAACACGCACCAGGGGTCCCGTACCAAAAGGGCGATTCGGTCCTCGCCGTAGCCGGGCGGCACTTCGTGCGGGCGTTCATGTTCGGCGGAGCCGCCGTGCAGCGTCCGGTGAGCGATTTCCCAGGATGTGACGTCCAACGGGTAATGATCCCCCTTTGACCGTCCCATAGCATGCCTTCCGGTTCCGGAATCTATGACCGTCCAAACCCGGGCAAATCCGGCCAACCGGAGCTCACACATGAACCCGGCCCTCCGGCGCAAGCTAAGCCGGGGGGATGGCGATGCCCCGGCCTCTTGTGGTTGGAAACGGCCGGATCTTGGTGACGTTCGACGCGGATTACTGCATGCGGGACCTGTACTTTCCCCGCGTAGGGATGCTGAACCAGCTGTGCGGCCACAAAAACCCTATCGGGGTCTGGACCGGCGGCCGGTTCAGCTGGGTCGAGCGGGGGCCGTGGGAATGCCGCCTGGAATACGAGGAGGATACCCTTGTCACCCGCGTGTGCCTGCTCAATGCCGATCTGGCCCTTGAGATCCGCGCCCAGGACGCGGTCCATTTCCGGCGGGACGTGTACCTCAAGATACTGGAAGTTCGCAACTTAAGTCCTGAGCCCCGTGAAGTGCGGGTGTTTTTCACCCACGACTTCTGCATCGATCAGACCGACATCGGCGATACCGCTCTATACGATCCCAGCGCCGGTGCCCTGGTGCACTACAAGCGGGACAGATGTTTCCTGATTTCGGGCCGCAACCCGGGAGCGCCCTGGGGAGAGCAAGGCTTTTTCCAGTACGCCACCGGCACCAAACGGTTCGGCGGAGCCGAAGGCACCTGGCGCGACGCGGAGGACGGCGTGCTCGAAGGCAACCCCATCGCCCAAGGGTCGGTGGACTCCACCGCCAGCTTCCGCCTGCATTTGCCCGGCAACGGGCGGCAAGTGATTCATTACTGGATCGGGTGCGCCCACAGCTTCGAAGAAGCGCGCCGCCTGCACGGCGAGGTGACCCGGCGGGGCCTTTCGGACCTGATGGAGGAAACCCGCGCGTACTGGCGGGCATGGGTGAATAAGATGAACCGGGATTGGGCCGACTTATCCCCGGAAGTCGTTCGGCTGTTCAAGCGCAGTCTCCTCATTGTTCGAACCCAGATCGACCGGGGCGGGGCGATTCTCGCGGCCAACGACTCGGACATCCTGCAGTTCAACCGGGACCACTACAGCTACATGTGGCCCCGGGATGGGGCGCTGGTGGCCCATGCCTTGGACCGGGCCGGCTACCCAGAGATTACCCGGGAATTTTACCGGTTTTGCGCGAAGGTGCTCTCTCCGGGCGGGTTTTTCTGGCACAAGTACCACCCGGACCAGTCGGTCGGTTCGAGCTGGCACCCGTGGATCTCCGACGGTGAAGTGCAGCTGCCTATCCAGGAAGACGAAACGGCCCTGGTGTTGTGGGCCCTCGGAAAATTTTACGATCTCGAGCGGGACCTGGAATTCGTCGAGTCGCTTTATGAGCCTCTTATCCGGCGGGCCGCGGATTTTCTCGCGGAATATCGGGACGCCGGCACCGGGCTTCCCCTAGAGAGCTACGACCTGTGGGAAGAACGCCGCGGGGTGTTCACCTTTACTGCAGCCGCGGTGTACGGCGGCCTTGCCAGCGCGGCCCGCTTCGCATCCTTGCTGGGCGATGACCGCAGCGCAGAGCGGTACCGGACCGCGGCCGCGGAAGTGCGGGCGGGCATCGGCCGCCACTTGTACTCCGAAGAGCACCGGCGCTTCCTGCGGGGCTTTGTCGTCCGCGGCTCGGGCCAGTTGTTGCCCGACGCCACCCCGGAAAGCAGCGTGGCGGGGCTCTTTTTGTTCGGCGCCTATTCGCCCGACGATCCGCGGGTGGTGCAGACGATGGAAAGCGTCCGGGAACTATTGTGGGTCAAGTCGCCCATTGGCGGGATAGCCCGATACTTCCGGGACTATTACTTCTGCCGCACCGACGACTTCCAGCGGGTTCCCGGAAACCCGTGGGTCATTTGCACGCTATGGTTCGCCCAGTGGCGCATCGCGATGGCTGCCACCCGGTTTGAGCTGCGGCCCGCGGCGGAGCTGTTCGAGTGGGTGGCGGAACGGGCACTGCCCAGCGGCGTCCTGGCCGAGCAGTTTCACCCCGACGATGGCCATCCGTTGTCTGTGGCCCCGCTGACGTGGTCCCACGCCACGTACGTGTGGGCTGTCCTGGATTACCTTGAACGCCACCAGGCCATGCGGGAGCGGGAAGTGTGGGCCCACGCATGGCACCTGCGGGCATGATTCCCGCCCTGGGCCCGGCCCGGCAGGAACGGCATGCGTACCCCCCGAATTGAGCCGCAGGGTGACGGGCCGAAATGGGCAGTCTGTGCCGGGCGGCGTTGGCCGCCGGGTTGTTAACCGCTTTGGCTTGCCTTCGGGCTTGGGCGGGAACTGCGGCGTTTGCCTTGCCGGAGGTGTACCGCCAGGACCCGTTTCTCGCTCAGGTACTGTTGCAAGCTGTGGCCGCCGATTTCACCGGCGAGGGCCGGAGCCAACTGGCCATCTCCGGCCGCAATTACGAGCGCCAGGAAGTGTTCGTCTACATCGTGCGCTGGTCGGGCCAGCGGTTTATGCCCGTCTGGCGAAGTGGCAACTTGTGGGAACCGGCAAGCCACGTGGCTATCGCCGCGGGCGACTTCACGGGCAGCGGCCGGGCCCAGCTGGCGGTGCTCACCCGGACGCGGCTGTTGCTGTTCGAATGGCAGGACGGGAAGATGGCCGTCGTCCACGAGCAGGCCGGCCCCGGCGCCCCGGAGGAGATAGGGGTCGCCCGCCATCCCGAGCACCCGCATGATCTCCTGGCGATCAGCCGCCAGCACGGCGTAGAGGGCGATATACCGCAAAAGTCCATCGAGCTTTGGGGCTATCGCCGCGGCCGCTTTCGCCCGCTGTGGGAGACGCCGGCCATCGGGCGGGTGCGGGCCGTAACCGGTGCTGATGTGACCGGCGATGGCGTGTGGGAGCTTTTGGTCGAAGTGGGCGAGCTGGTCAGGCCCGGCACCGTGCAAGTGTGGCAGTGGCGTTCCGGTCGATATGCGTTGTTGATTTCCGAACCCTTGCGGCCAGCGGTCGCCTTCGGCCTGGCAGCTGCCGGATCCGATGCCGGCCCGGTCGTGGTGGTGGCCGACAACCG
Source organism: Bacillota bacterium (assembly GCA_017656145.1). Taxonomy (GTDB): domain Bacteria; phylum Bacillota; class Limnochordia; order Limnochordales; family ZCTH02-B6; genus JACDOI01. The sequence goes on from JACDOI010000019.1 coordinate 3,458, forward strand.
GGGGCGCAGCGCCGCGTACCGCCTGAACGGCGGGTTCGAACTTTTGGGCGAGTCCGGCAGCCTCGGATGGGGCGTGACGTCGGCCGCGGTGGCTGATTTCTTCGGCGACGGGGGATTGCAGGCCGCGGTCATCGGATACCCAAGCCGCTTGCACCTTCTTGCGGTGACCGGGTCCCCGTGAGCCGTCGGACGCTTCGGCTGGCTGCGGGAACACAGCAGGCAGCGGGAAAGCCTCGTTGGGCATCCGGCAGTGCCGGCGATTTTGCTCTCCGTTGCCTGCGAGGATAGAATTATCACTAGAGCAGGATCGCAGCGGGCGCGGCCGGGGGGCGACAGCGGTGGAACCGGTCAAATTCGTCATCATCACCGGCTTGTCGGGCGCGGGCAAGAGCGAAGCCATGCGCTCGTTCGAAGACTTGGGATACTTTTGCGTCGACAACCTGCCCCCGGCGCTCATTCCGAAGTTTGCCGAGCTCTGTGCCAAATCCGCCGGGCAATTGCGGCACGTTGCGCTGGTGAGCGACATCCGGGGCGGTCAGTTTTTCGACCGGCTGTTCGACGCGCTGGCGGACCTGGAGCAATTCGGATTCGAGTACACCATCCTGTTTCTGGAGGCAGCCGACGAGGCGCTCATCCGGCGTTTCAAAGCGACCCGGCGGCGCCACCCGCTGGATCCCGAGGGCAACATCCTCGACGCCATCGCCGAGGAGCGGCGCCGCCTGCAGGAATTGCGGGGCCGCGCCCACCGTATCCTGGATACGACCGCCATGACGCCCCGGGAGCTGAAGGAAACGATCGTTCGCTTGTACAGTCGCGATGAAGGCGAGGGCCTTTCCGTCACGGTCATTTCGTTCGGATTCAAACACGGCGTGCCGGTGGACTCGGACTTGGTGTTCGATGTCCGGTTTTTGCCCAATCCTCATTGGGTGGAGGACCTGGCGTGCCAGACCGGAAAGGATCCGGCCGTCGAAGAATACGTATTCAAGTGGCCCGTGGCCCAGCGGTTTATGGAGAAGCTGTACGATCTCATGGACTTTCTGATGCCGCAATATACAAAGGAAACCAAAAGTCATCTGGTGATCGGCATCGGATGCACGGGCGGCCGCCACCGGTCAGTCGCCGTAGCCCGCCGGTTGGGGGAGTTCCTCCGAAGCCGGGGATTCCGGGTCGCAGTCCAGCACCGGGATCTGGACGAGTAGGCGGGCCGGGGGGAAGAGGGTGCACTACTGGAAGTGGCTGTATCCTGGCATGGGCGTCAAGCGATGGCTGTTGCTCCTGGCCGTCGGGGTGCTTTTGATCAGTGCCGGGCTGGCCATCATGGCGGGCGTGGAATTTTTGGGCGCCGCGGAGCGGGCGTTTGTGCGCTGGATTGGAATGGCAGTCGATTCGTTTCCGCCGGCGGCCGTCCCGGCTGTCGCGGTGATCATCATCGGCACGGGCGTCGGTCTCATGGCACTGGGGCTGCGCCGTACCATCGGCTCGCTCCTGGAGGTCGTGCTGCCCGACAACGTCGACAATCTGGCCAATCTCATCTACCGGCGGCAGCACCTGCGGCGGGGACCGCGGGTGGTGGCCATCGGCGGCGGCACCGGGCTGAGCACCCTCCTGCGAGGACTGAAAACCGTCACGAGCAATATTACCGCGATCGTCACGGTGGCCGACGACGGCGGCAGCTCGGGTCGGTTGCGGGCGGAAATGGGGATGCCGCCGCCGGGCGACGTGCGCAATACGCTGGTCGCACTGGCTGATACCGAGCCCCTGATGGAGCGGCTGTTCCAGTACCGCTTTGACACCGGCAGCGGGCTCAAGGGGCACAGCTTCGGCAACCTGTTTCTTGCGGCCATGACGGCGATCACGGGCGATTTCGAGCGGGCGGTGCGGGAGTCCAGCAAGGTGCTCGCGGTCCGGGGCCAGGTGTTGCCGTCGACGTTGGAGTCGGTCACGCTGGTGGCCGAGTTCGCAGACGGCACTCGGGCCAGGGGCGAGAGCCAGGTGGCGCAAACCGGCAAGCGGATCCGGCGGGTGTACTTGTCTCCGCCGGACGCCCGGCCGCTCGCGGACGCGCTGAGGGCGCTCCGGGAGGCGGACATCGTTATCCTTGGCCCCGGAAGCCTTTACACCAGCGTTCTTCCGAACTTGCTGGTCCCGGGAATCGCCGAGACCATCGGCAATTCCCGGGCCATGCGCGTTTATGTATGCAACGTGATGTCTCAACCGGGCGAAACCGACGGCTATCGGGCGTCGGACCACGTGCGGGCGCTTCTGGAGCACGCTGGATCCGGCATCGTGGATTACGTCCTCATGAACAGCGGACGGGTGCCATCGAACGTGGAGGAGAAATACCGGCGGGAGGGGGCCCATCCCGTCCAGGCCGACGTCCAGGCCGTGCGGGATCTGGGCGTAGTTCCCGTCTGCCGGTACCTTCTCAGCCATTCGGATTTCGCCCGACACGATCCGCACCGGCTGGCCGCTGCGATCCGGGACATGTGGGAAACCCACCGGGCCGCGAGCCGGGCCCGGCCGGTTCGCACCGCCTGCCGGCCGGCTGCGGGGAGGCGGAGACAGGGGAGATGAGCGGCTTTGGACTTTTCCGCCCGGGTCCGGGATGAACTGGCCCGATTGGTTCCGAGGCGCCGCTGCTGCCTTCGCGCGGAGCTCTCGGCCCTGTTGGCGCTGGACGGGACGGAGACCGGGGACGGGCCCGTCGTCTCAGCCACCAGCGCCGCAGTGGCCCGGAAGCTGTTCAAACTGGCCAAAGCGATTGCCGGCGAGCCGCCTCGGGTGTCGCGGGCCGGCCGGGGCCGCCGCGGCCGATTTCTCGTCCATCTGGGGCCGGCGGCCCCGCCCGTCCAACCAGGTTTGCCGAAGCGGGAGTGTTGCCGGCGGTCGTACTTGCGGGGCGTATTTTTAAGCCGTGGCTCCATTTCGGATCCCGAATCGGGCTACCATCTGGAGATCCTTCTGGATAGGCCTGACCAAGCCGCCACTGTCGGCCACCTGCTCGGGGAGCTCGGCGTGCGGTTCGGGATCATGCAGCGAAAGGGAAGCCCTGTCATTTACGTGAAAGGGGCCGACGACATCGCTGAAGTGTTGCGGTTGACCGGCGCCCACGGGGCGCTGCTGGAGCTGGAGAACTTCCGGGTGCTCAAAGACATGCGCAATCACATCAACCGGCAGGTCAACGCCGAGGCGGCCAATGTGGAGAAGGCGGTGGCAGCCGCCGTACGGCAGCTGGAGGACATCCGCTTGATCGACAGGGTCCTTGGGCTTTCCAACCTTTCGCCGTCGCTGGAGCAGGTGGCCCGGCTTCGCCTGGCCCACCCCGATCTGAGCCTCAAAGACTTGGGCCAGCAAGCCAGCCCGCCGCTGGGCAAGTCCGCGGTGAACCATCGTTTCCGGCGCCTGGCCCGGCTTGCCGAAGATTTGCGGAGGAATCGGCCGCCGAACGGTGGAAACTAAAGCCGGTCGGCGACGATCTTCGAACCAGTACGGTATCCGTCGGATTCCCGAACCAAGGAGGCATTGGGCACATGGCTGTACGGGTAGCCATCAACGGTTTCGGCCGCATCGGACGCAACGTGCTGCGGGGAGCGCTGAACGATCCGGACGTGGAGTTCGTGGCGATCAACGACCTCTCCGACGCACCCACCCTGGCTCATCTGCTCAAATACGATTCCGTGCACGGCCGGCTCCCGGTGGAGGTGCGGGCCGAAGGCGACAGCATCATCGTCGGCGACCGCAAGATCCGCCTGTTCGCCGAGCGCAATCCTGCGGATCTTCCTTGGGGAGAGCTCGGCGTGGAGTACGTGGTGGAGTCGACCGGCATCTTTCGGGCCCGGGACCAGGCGGCCATGCACCTTTCGGCCGGAGCCCGCAAGGTGGTCATCACGGCCCCGGCCAAGAACGAGGACATCACCATCGTCATGGGGGTCAATCACGAGAAGTACGACCCCAAGCAGCACCATGTAGTGTCCAACGCATCGTGCACGACCAACTGCCTGGCGCCCGTGGCCAAGGTCCTGGACGACAACTTCGGGCTCAAGCGGGGCTGGATGACCACGATTCATTCCTACACGAACGATCAGCGGATTCTCGACCTGATCCATCAGGACTTGCGCCGGGCCCGGGCTGCAGCCATCAACATGGTGCCCACGACGACCGGCGCCGCGAAGGCTGTAGGATTGGTGTTGCCCCATCTTAAGGGCAAGCTCGATGGATTTGCGATCCGGGTTCCGACGCCCGATGTTTCCGTCATCGATCTGGTGGCCGAGCTGGAGCGCCCGACTACGGCCGAAGAGATAAACGACGCGTTCCGGCGCGCCGCTGAGCATGAGATGACAGGCATTCTCGGCATCGTCGACGAGCCCTTAGTGTCCACGGACTTCCTGCGGGATCCGCGGTCGTCCATCGTGGACGGTCCCCTGACCCGGGTCATGGACGGCAACCTGGTCAAGGTGGTCTCCTGGTACGACAACGAGTGGGGCTACTCGCTGCGGGTCATCGACCTGATCAAGTACATGTACGGGCGGGAATGAACCGGTGTTGCGGAAGATGACGCTCTCTGATCTGGACGTGGCGGGTCGCCGGGTCCTGGTTCGGGTCGATTTCAACGTGCCGTTGCGAGACGGAGCGGTAGCCGACGACAGCCGCATCCGGGCAGCCATCCCCACCATTGAGCACCTGCGGCGGCAAGGCGCGCGCGTCATCCTCGTGAGCCACCTGGGCCGGCCTAAAGGCCGGGTGGTGGAGGAATTGCGCCTTGCCCCCGTGGCCCGCCGCCTGGAGGAACTGCTCGGTTGCCCGGTGCAAATCGCCTCCGACTGCATCGGGGAAACGGTGCGGGCCCAGGTGGCAGGCTTAAAGGACGGTGACGTGCTGCTTTTGGAAAACGTCCGGTTCCACCCCGGCGAAGAGGCCAACGATCCGGGATTCGCCCGAGAGCTGGCCGCGCTTGCCGACGTGTTCGTCAACGACGCGTTCGGAGCAGCCCACCGGGCCCACGCATCGACCGAAGGGGTGGCGCGCTTTTTGCCCGCGGCGGCCGGGTTTCTCATCCAGCGGGAAATCGAGGTCATGGGCCGCGCCTTAAGCGATCCGGACCGGCCGTTTTTGGCGCTGCTTGGCGGCGCCAAGGTCGCGGACAAAATCGGCGTGATCCGCAACCTGTTGACCAAGGTGGATGTCATCGCCATTGGGGGCGGCATGGCGTACACGTTTCTTAAGGCGCAAGGCTTGGAGGTCGGCCGCTCGCTGGTGGACGAGGAGCGGGTAGCTCTTGCCGAGGAGCTGCTCGACGAAGCTCGGCACCGGGGCGTGGAAGTCTTGCTGCCAGAGGATGTGGTCGTGGCCGACCGGTTTGCAGCCGACGCCCAGCGCCGGGTGGTGCCCGTTACCGAAATCCCGCCCGACTGGCAAGGGCTCGACATCGGCCCGGCCACCTGCCGGCATTTCGCCGAGGCCGCCGGCAAGGCCCGCACCATCGTCTGGAACGGACCGATGGGCGTGTTCGAATGGGAGCCGTTCTCCGAGGGAACCCGGGCGGTGGCCCGGGCGCTGGCGGAAACCGGCGCGACGACCATCGTCGGCGGCGGCGATTCGGCCGCGGCCGTCGAACAGGCGGGCGTGGCCGATCGCATCACGCACATTTCCACCGGCGGCGGGGCGTCGTTGGAGTTTCTTGAGGGCAAGGAGCTGCCCGGCATTGCCGCGCTGTGGGATAAGAAAGACGATGGCTCGGGCGGGCCTCCGGAAGGGAGACGAGGCGGATGACGGCGGCCGCTCACACGTCAGCCTTCCGCCGGCCCATCATCGCGGCCAACTGGAAGATGCACAAGACGGCCCAAGAAGCTGTTTCCTACGGTCAAAAGCTGCTCGCGGGCATTTCAGGCGTGACCGGCGTCGAAGTGGTCGTCTGCCCGCCGTTCACCGCCCTGGCCGCGCTGGGCCCGGTGCTTTCGGGGTCCGATGTCGCCCTTGGAGCGCAAAACGTCCACTGGGAGGCGGCGGGGGCCTACACCGGCGAGATTTCTGCCGCCATGCTGGTAGACGCCGGGTGCCGGTACGTGATCATCGGCCACTCGGAGCGGCGGGCCATGGGCGAGACCGACGAGCAGGTCGCCTGCAAGGTGAAGGCGGCGGCCGCGGCGGGACTCACGCCCATCGTGTGCGTGGGCGAGCGGATTGAAGACCGCCGGGCCGGGCGCACCGAGGAGCTGGTCACCGCTCAGGTGCGGGCGGCGCTGGCGGGCGTCGCTCCCGAGATCGCCGCGAAAATCGTCGTCGCGTACGAACCGGTGTGGGCCATCGGCACCGGAGAGCACGCCTCGCCGGCGGAGGCGGGCAGGGTCATTGGCCTCATCCGGTCCGCGGTGGAAGCCACCTGCGGGACGCATGCCGCGTCCTGTGTCCGCATCCAGTACGGCGGCAGCGTGAATGCGGAGAACATCGGAGGATTTCTCGCCGAGCCGGAGATCGACGGAGCCTTGGTGGGCAGCGCGAGCCTCGACGCCGGCTCATTTGCCCGCATCGTCCGGCGGGCGCAGGAGGTGAAGGGGTCGTGACGGTCATCGAGACGGTTGCGGCCAGGGAAATTCTCGATTCCCGAGGCAACCCCACCGTGGAGGTGGAGGTGCATCTTTTGGACGGCGCGGTCGGCCGGGCGGCGGTGCCGTCCGGCGCGTCGACGGGCACCTTTGAGGCGGTCGAACTCCGGGACGGCGACAGCCGCCGGTACTTGGGCCGGGGCGTGCAGAAGGCTGTGCGTAACGTCAACGAGACGATTGCCCCTGAGATCGTCGGCATGGACGCCCTGGACCAGGCGGAAATCGACCGGTTGATGGTAGACCTGGACGGGACGCCCAACAAGAGCCGGTTGGGGGCCAATGCCGTTTTGGGGGTCTCGCTTGCGGTGGCCAAGGCAGCCGCGGCTTCTTTGGAGCTCCCGTTTTACCGGTACGTGGGCGGCGCTGCCGCCCGGGAACTGCCGGTGCCGATGATGAACATCCTCAACGGCGGCAAGCACGCGGACAACAACGTCGATATCCAGGAGTTCATGATTATGCCGGTGGGCGCCCCGTCGTTCGCTGAAGCGTTGCGGATGGGGGTGGAGGTGTTTCATCACCTCAAGGCGGTCCTCCGCAGCCGGGGTCTGAGCACTGCCGTGGGCGACGAGGGCGGTTTCGCTCCCAACCTGCCGTCCAACCGGGCGGCCCTCGACGTCATCCTGGAGGCGGTGGAGCGGGCGGGATACGAACCGGGCCGGGACGTGGTGCTGGCCTTGGACGTGGCCTCGACCGAATTGTTCCGGGACGGAGCGTACCATTTCCCGGGCGAAGGCGCGGTGCGGGATACCGGCGGCATGATCGAGTACTACGCGGACCTGGCCAGCGGGTACCCGGTCGTGTCCATCGAGGATCCGCTGAGCGAGGAAGAGTGGGACGGATGGGCCCAGATCACGCGGGAGCTGGGCAACAAGCTGCAGCTGGTGGGCGACGACTTGTTCGTCACCAACCCGGAACGGCTGCAGCGGGGCATTGACCAGGGAGTGGCCAATGCCATCCTGATCAAGGTTAACCAGATCGGCACGCTGACGGAAACGCTGCTCGCGGTCGAAAAGGCCCACCGGGCCGGCTACAAGGCCATCATCTCGCACCGTTCGGGCGAGACCGAGGACACCACCATCGCGGACCTGGCGGTGGCGGTCAATGCCGGCCAGATCAAGACGGGCGCCCCGAGCCGGTCCGACCGGGTGGCCAAGTATAACCGGCTGTTGCGAATCGAAACAGAACTCGGCGCTGCGGCCCGCTTCGCCGGCCCGTCGGTGCTGGAGCGCGTCAAGCGTTAGCGGTTGTCGCTGGAAACGCCCGTGTGCTAGAATGAACGCTGTGTGCCGAGCTTGCGGCGGGGAGGTGGGGGCGTGACGGTTTTCCTCATGATCCTGCAGCTGATTGTGTCCATCGCGCTCATCGCTGTCGTGCTTTTGCAGCGGAGCAAAGGCGAAGGCTTGGGCTCCATCGGCGGTGGAGCCCAGATGTTCTTCGATCAGCCCCGGGGATTGGACCGGGTGCTCGAGCGGTCGACGACGGTGTTGGCGGTCGCTTTTATGGTACTGTCGATCATTATCAGCATCTGGGTGTGAGCCGGGGAGGAGTCGCGCATGGACGTCACGGCATCCGCCGGCTACCTGAGCTTTCTGGCCGGGTTGCTGGCGCTGGTCTTTGCCACGTATTTGTTTTCCCGCATCGGCCGCGAGGAAGCGGGAACCGAACGAATGCGGGAGATCGCCGCGGCCATCCAGGAAGGGGCCATGGCGTTTTTGCGGCGGGAGTACCGCAGTTTGATCCTATTCGTGGTCGCACTCGCGGCGGTCATCTTTTTTGCCGGCTCACTGTCCGACCCGGGATCGCTGCAGCCGGCTACGGCGGTGGCGTTTCTGGCGGGAGCCCTCTGTTCCGGATTGGCCGGCTACATCGGCATGCGGGCCGCAACCCGGGCCAACGTTCGGACGGCCAACGCCGCGCGGCGGGGCGGGATGGAGGCGGCTTTGGGCGTAGCCTTCTCCGGCGGCGCGGTCATGGGAATGTCGGTCGTCGGGCTTGGGCTCGCCGGCCTGTCGGTTGTCGTGCTCGTTTTTGCCGACATTTCGGATCTGACGTCGTTCAGCATCGTCAACGGCTTCGCCCTGGGGGCCAGCTCCATCGCACTGTTTGCCCGTGTCGGCGGTGGAATTTACACGAAGGCGGCCGACGTCGGAGCGGACCTCGTAGGCAAGGTGGAGGCGGGAATCCCTGAGGACGATCCCCGCAATCCGGCGGTCATCGCCGACAACGTCGGGGACAATGTGGGCGATGTGGCAGGCATGGGCGCGGACTTGTTCGAGTCGTACGTGGGCTCCATCATCGCCTCCATGGTCCTTGGCGTGAGCTTGTTCTCAAGGGGCGTCGTGAGCGGGCCGGGAGTGGCTTTCTTGCCGCTGCTTGTGGCCGCGGTCGGCATTGTGGCGTCGGTGCTGGCCACATTCTTCGTGCGCGGCGGGGGCAATCCGCAGCAGTCGTTGCGCAACGGCAACTTCGGTGCGGCCATCCTGGGCCTTATCGGGATTTACTTTGCCTGTACGCGCCTTTTGCCCGAAGGAGGCCTGGCGGTGTTCGTTTCGGTCGCCGCGGGGCTCGCCGCAGGAATGATCATCGGCCTTTTGACCGAGTATTACACGTCCGCGGACTACTCGCCGACCCGCAGCATCGCCGAGTCATCGGTCACAGGGACCGCGACCAACATCATCGCGGGGATGGGCGTCGGCATGATGAGCACGGGATTCCCGATTGTCATGATCGTGCTCGGCATCGGCGTCGCGTACTTCGTGGCCGAATCCGCGGTTGCTGGGCTGGGTCTGTACGGCGTGGCGCTGGCGGCCGTGGGGATGCTGGCTACCGCCGGCATGACGGTGGCGGTGGACGCGTACGGGCCCATCGCGGACAACGCCGGTGGAATTGCCGAGATGTCCGGACTGGATCCTAAGGTCCGGCAGATCACTGACGGCCTCGACTCGGTGGGCAACACCACCGCGGCGGTAGCCAAAGGGTTCGCGATCGGATCGGCGGCTTTGACCGCGCTGGCGCTGTTTTCAGCGTACTCGCAGGCAGCCGGAATTTCCGCCATCGACCTTCTGCAGCCGGAGGTCATCATCGGGCTGCTTATCGGCGGCATGTTGCCGTTTGTGTTTGCCTCGCTGGCCATGAACGCCGTCGGCAGGGCCGCATTTCAGATGATCCAGGAAGTGCGGCGCCAGTTCCGGGAGATCAAAGGGTTGATGGAGGGCAAGGCCAAGCCCGACTATTCCCGGGCGGTGGACATCAGCACCGGTGCAGCGCTGAAAGAAATGGTCGTACCGGGTCTCATCGCGGTGCTCGTACCCCTGGCGGTCGGTTTTGTGCTCGGCAAGTATGCGCTGGGCGGGCTGTTGGCCGGGTCGCTTTTGAGCGGGGTGCTGCTGGCCATCATGATGGCCAACTCCGGCGGCGCGTGGGACAATGCGAAGAAATACATTGAGGCCGGACAGCACGGCGGCAAGGGCAGCGAGGCCCACGCCGCGGCGGTGGTGGGCGATACGGTGGGCGATCCGTTCAAGGACACGGCGGGACCGTCGCTCAACATCCTCATCAAGCTGATGGCCATCGTGTCGCTGGTGTTCGCTCCGCTGTTCGGCACGGGGCTGTTGGGATAAATCGCCCGGCCGTTCCGCCGGCGCCGGCCCGTCGCGGCGGCTGCCGGCGGAACGACAAGGGGTGGCCGTCCGGTTTGAACAGATTGGCCCCCGGTGTTATAATAAACAATGGCACGAGGTGGTACGGGTGGCGCCCGAAAAGACCGTGGCCACCAACCGGAAGGCGCGCCACGAGTATAATATCCTGGAGACGCTAGAAGCCGGCCTCGTGCTGACAGGCACCGAAGTCAAGTCGTTGCGGGAAGGGCGGGCCAACCTCAACGACAGCTTCGCGCGAGTGCAAGACGGCGAGGTGTACTTGTACAACCTGCACATCAGCCCGTACACCCACGGCAACCGGTTCAACCACGATCCGACCCGGGTGCGCAAGTTGCTGTTGCACCGGGACGAGATCCGGCGGCTGGTGGGCAAAACCCGGGAGCAGGGTCTGACGCTCGTTCCCCTGCGGGTGTATTTTGGCGATCGCGGGTGGGCCAAGGTGGAGCTGGCCCTGGCCCGGGGGAAGAAGAAGTGGGACAAACGGGAGGCCTTGGCCAAGCGGGAAGCCCAGCGGGAGATGGCCAGGGCCGTCAAGCACCGCTACGATCGGTGAGCCGATGAGGGGGCGAGCAGGCTCGACGTGGCGAGCGGGGACAGGAGATAAGCGGGTCGAGGTCCCACCAGCTCGTTAAACGGTGGACGAAACACAAACGCCAACGAAGAACCTGCTCTCGCGGCTGCTGCGTAAGTAACGGCCGCGCGTCGCCGGCGCCCGGCCCGCGGGGCGGCAAGCGGCGTCACACAGAGCGGGCTAACTCCTGGCCGGCGCCCTCCGGCCGGGAGGACAGGTGAAGGGCTAGCTTGCGGGGTATCCTGCCTGTGGGAGGCCCTGCGAGCGAAAGGAAAACACAGGCTACGCCCGTAGAAACTCCTGCCACTGCCGTTGCGGACCCGGCGTGCAACCCGCCGGCGCCTCCACCAGGCAGTTGCTGCGGTTTCCCGGACTCTCCGGGAAACCGCAGCTTTTTTGTGCTCCGGGTCCCCGGCGGGACGGCCGGTCTCGATCGAGGGCAGGGAGCCAGGAAACGGCTGGTGAACTTAAGAATTTCTGGGATATTGGGGTGTGGAATTTCAACAGCCCTGCCGAATGAAAGGGCAGGAGGCGAAGCCGGATGGCGCGGGGCTGTCCCATCAGCGCGCCCCTGTTGTTGGGGTGCATCCTGGTCTTGCTCCAGAGCTGGCCCGGCGCCGCCCAGGTGCGGCTTTTCGTCGAAGGGCGGCCTGTAAGGCACGAGCAGGCCCTGATCCTCTTGGGGAGCGGCCTGGGCATCGCCTTGGACGTTGTCGTCCGGGAATTGGGCGTCGAGGTGGAGGACGCGGGCGGCGCGGCCATGTGGCTGCGCAGCGGCGAGCGGTCGGCGCGGGTGCAGGTGGGCACGCGGGCCGCCGTGCTGGACGGCCGTCCGGCGGACCTGCCCGCGGCGCCCGAGGCGCGCGACGGCACGGTGTATGTCCCGCTGAACCTGGTTGCTGACCTTACCCGGATGCGGGTCAACTGGAATGCCCTGGCCGGCGTCCTCGCACTCGAATCCCGAGCGGACGGAGCACCGGAGCCGGCGACGGACGCCGACCGCTCGCCGGCCCGGGGGTTCTTGCGCCCGGTCCCGCCGGAAAACCGCCCCACCCCGGATCCGGCGCCGCCCGCTGGCCGTCCGGATATTGCGGAGCCCGGCCGTGACCACAGGCCCGCGGCGTTGTTCGACGTTCGACTCGGCATCGTTGAGGGGCGGATCCGGCTTGAAGCCATCACCGACAGGCCAGTGGAACCCGTTGTGATGTACATGCCCGATCCGGACCGGCTCGTCATCGATCTCCCCGCGACGGTCCTGGCTACCGGCTGGCAAGTCATGCCGGGGGACGGCACCGTCGTGCGGCAAGTGCGGGTCAGCACCGGACTCGAAGGCGAGGTGCGGATCGTTGCCGACTTGACCGGCCCGACCGGCTACCGGTTGTTGCCCGTCGATGGCCATCCCGGTTTCGCTGTGGCTCTCAACCATCAACTCCAGCTTGCGGGCCTTGAGCCCGGAGAAGGCGGCATCCTGCACTGGCGCGCCCGGGTTACGGGAGGTCCGGTGGAGTACCGCGCATTCCTGTTGCGGGATCCGCTTCGCCTGGTGGTGGATTTGCTCGATGTCACGCTGGACGCCCCGTCAGAGTCAGAACTCGAGAGCGAAACGGTGTCCAAGGTGAGGGTCAGCCAGTTTCAGCAAGACGTCGTCCGGGTCGTCTTCGACCTCCGGCATCCGGTGGACTGGCCGCCCGGCGGCGTTGCGGGCCGCGCCTATCCCCGGCCTGACGGCGTGCTGGACTTCATCCTCGATCCGGCCCGCGGGTTAGTCGCCAGCGCCGGCCGGCAGGCCGGCGGGAACCTCGTCCGATTTGTCGGCTTTGTCCGGGAAAATGGCAGCGAGCTCATCTTGCTGGAGACTGCCGAGCCTATCCCGCCTGCCGCTCCGGAGGTGCGACGGCTGCGGGAACCCGATCGGATCGTGCTCGACTTGCCTGGTGTAGCGTTGGAGAGTACCCTCGGCCCCCTGGTGCCGCCGGACAGCGCGGTCGTGACCGCCGTTCGAGCCGGTCAGGCCTCCCCGGACGTCGGGAGGGTCGTGGTGGAAACGAATCGACCGGCGGAGCTCGAAGTGGTCGTTTCCCAAGACCGAACCCGGGCCGTCATCGGCATCGGCCCGTCGCGGCTGGCCGGCCGGACCATCGTCGTCGATCCGGGCCACGGCGGCCGCGATCCGGGCGCCATCGGTCCCGGCGGGACGCAGGAGAAAGACATCAACCTGGCCATTGCCTTGCGGGTCGCGCGTTTCCTGGAACAGGCCGGCGCCCGCGTGGTGGTCACCCGGGACCGGGACGTCTACGTGGAACTTGCCGCCCGAAGCCGCATGGCCAACGCCATCGGCGCCGACGCGTTCGTCAGCATCCACGCGGATGCCGTCGGATCCGGGCGGACCGCATCGGGCACCGCCACGTTTTACCATCCCGGGCCCGACGACAGCCTGGAGGCGTCTGTCAACCGGCGGTACGCTGAATCCATCCAGCGGGAGCTACTGCGCGCCATCGGCCTGCCTGACCGGGGCGTCCGCCAGCGGGCGTACCATGTCGTGCTCCACACGGAGATGCCTTCGGCGCTGGTTGAAGTCGCGTTCATTGACAACCCGGCGGAAGAGCAGCTGTTGACGGATCCCGACTTCCAGACGCGGGCGGCCAGGGGCATCGCCCAGGGCATTTTGCGGTTTTTCGCCGAGCAAAGACCCGAGATGCCGCCCAGGGAGCGGGCCGGCCCGCTGGCCGGCGCGGGGAACGTAACGGCGGCTTTCTTGGAGAAGGGGGAACGGCCGGCGGGAGCCTTGGCGGTTCTGCCCGTCCCGGTCGTCGGCTCCGCAGCGGCCGGGGCGGTCCCGGCGCAGGAGGCGCCGGGATTCTAGGAGGCGACGGATGTTGACCAAGGCGGCGCAGCGGCTAGCTGTCCTGCTCCTTCTAGGCGCCATTGCCCTGTTGGGTGTGATGGGCGAGCGCTGGCAGCCCGCGGTAGACTCCGTGCTGAACCCGCGGGTTGCGGTCCAGCTGTATTTTGCCGATTCCGACGCCCTCTACCTGGTCCCCGAGGTGCGCTGGATGCCGGCCCGGGACGTCGATCCGGTCTCGGTGCTGGTTGAGCTGGGACGGGGCCCGGCATCGCCCGAACTTGCGCCCACGATCCCCAGAGGAGCCCGGCCCCGGTCGGTCACGGTGCGGGGCGGCGTCGCTTGGGTGGACTATACCGCCGAGCTTCGAGAACGCCACTCCGGCGGCAGCACCGGAGAGATCTTAACGGTATACTCCATCGTGAGCACCTTAGTCCAGTTTCCCGAGATCGAGGCGGTCCAGATCTTGCTTGAAGGCCAGCCGGTGGAGACTTTGGTGGGACATTTGGACCTTTCCCGCCCGCTGACTCCGGATAGCCGCTTCCTCAAGGAACCCTAAGAACCCTAAGGGCGAGGGTCGGCTCCGGGGCGCGATGGGGCGGTGCGGCGCCGGTTACACTATATGGCAAGATTTCGGGCGTATACTGACCTGAAACCGGCTGAGGAGCGTGAAGGGCGCTTGGAGTGGCGCAACCGCAAAGTGGCCGTCGTTGGACTGGGCGTCAGCAACCGGGCCGCAATTCGCTATCTCCGGCGGCGGGGTGCGCACGTCGTCGGGTTCGACCAGAAGTCAGAAGCAAGTTTAGGGGAAACCGCACAGAAACTGCGGGAGATGGACGTCGAACTTGTCCTGGGTCCCGACTACTTGTCCCGGCTTGATGAGCGGTGGGACGCGGTCTTTCTCACCCCTGGAATGCCGAAGGATAAGCCGGAATTGGATGCGTTGCGGCAGTCCGGGGTTCCTCTTTTAAGCGAGATCGGGCTTGTGTTCAAGCTGTGCCGGGCACCCATCGTCGGCGTCACCGGCAGCAGCGGGAAGACGACCACGACCACCCTCATCGGGGAGATGCTCAAGTCCGGGAATCGACCGGTGTATGTGGGCGGCAACATCGGCGTGCCGCTTGTCGAAACCGTGGAGGACATTCCGCCCGACGCTTGGGTCGTCATGGAGTTGTCCAGCTTTCAATTGGAGATGCTGGACAAAAGCCCTCACGTGGCCGTCGTGACCAACGTCACGCCCAACCACCTGGACGTTCATCCGTCGATGGAGGCGTACATTGACGCCAAGCGGCGCATTTACCGGTTCCAGGGGCCTTCGGACGTCGCAGTGTTCAACCTGGACGATCCGATCACCGCTGCGATGGCGGAAGAGGCTCCCGGCCGGGTGATGGGCTTCAGCCGTGGGGGCCGGCCGGCCGCCGGGACATGGATAGACGACGGGCAGATCATCGTGCAAACCGGCCCAGACCGGGGGCCCGGCGCGGTTTTGAGGACGGACGAGCTTAAGCTCCTTGGCGAGCACAACCTGGAAAACGTCTTGGCGGCGACAGCGGTCGCGGCTGCGTGCGGCATCGAGCGGGAAGCGATCCGGAGGGTGGCGAGCGGGTTCGCCGGCGTGCCCCATCGGCTCGAGCTGGTGGGCGAATGGGGCGGCGTGCGCTACTACAACGACTCCATCGCCACCAGCCCCGCCCGGGCCGCGGCGGGCATCCGGGCGTTCCGACAGCCGATCGTGTTGATCGCCGGGGGTTATGACAAGCGGCTTCCCTTTGACGAACTGGTGCAGGCAGCCGCCGGCCGGGTGCGGGTCATGATCTTGCTGGGGGCGACCGCCGGGAAAATTGAGGCGGCAGTCCGGGAACATGAGGCCCAAACGGGAGCGGCGGGTCCGGAGCTGGTGAGGGCCGATTCTCTGGAAGCGGCCGTCCGAGCTGCCCGCGAGCGGGCCCGTCCCGGCGAGGTCGTGCTCTTGTCCCCCGCGTGCGCCAGTTACGACATGTTTGCCAATTTCGAGGAACGGGGCCGGCGTTTCCGGGAGATTGTGCGCGCCCTTGGGTCCGAGGATACGGGAGACTGGGCGATCCCGGCGGCGGGGCCTGCCTAAAGCGGCCGAAGCAACAGGCCTCGCAGCAATGGACCGGGTAGAGGCCCGGCCTATCGCCGGTGAGCAGGAGGCGGTACGATGGAGCGCCAGGACGGGCGGGCACCCGATGAGTTGCGGCCCGTCACGATCCAGCGGAATTTCACCAAGTACGCGGAAGGCTCGGTGCTGATCACCTCGGGCGATACGCGGGTCGTCTGCACCGCGACGGTGGAAGACCGGGTGCCGCCGTGGCGCCGGGGCATGGGAGCCGGATGGGTCACGGCGGAGTACGGCATGCTTCCCCGGGCCACGTTGCAACGAACCCCAAGAGAGGCGGCCCAGGGCCGCCAGGGCGGCCGGACGCAGGAGATTCAACGGCTGATCGGGCGGGCCTTGCGCTCGGTGGTGGACTTGCGGCGGCTGGGGGAGCGAACCATTACGCTCGACTGTGACGTCCTGCAAGCCGACGGCGGAACCCGCACCGCAGCCATTACGGGGGCGTACGTCGCGCTGGTGGACAGCCTGGCCCGGCTGTTCGAAAACGACGAGGAGGCCCTGCCGGTTTCGGATTGGGTCGCCGCGGTCAGCGTCGGCGTGGTGGATGGCCGGCTGTTGCTGGATTTGGCTTACGACGAGGACGTGCGGGCGGAAGTGGATATGAACGTGGTGATGACGGGCTCCGGGAAGCTGGTGGAAGTGCAGGGGACGGCGGAAGGGGCGCCGTTTGACCGGGACCGCCTCATCGAGATGGTGGACGCGGCCCAAGCGGGAATCCGGCAATTGATTGAGCGCCAGCGGGAAGCGCTGGGCCCGGCGCTGGCCGCGCGAATCGGGGGGAACCGCGGTGCGTTCACTGGTAGTGGCAACCCGGAATAAGAAAAAGCGAGCGGAAATGGAGGCCCTTTTGGCCGGCTTGCCCGCTCGTGTCGTGGATCTGAGCGCGTTCCCGGGTGCCCCGGAGGTGGAGGAGACGGGCTCGACGTTTGCCGAAAACGCCCGGCTCAAAGCCGAAGCCGCCGCCCGGCACACAGGGCTTTGGGCTGTGGCCGACGACTCGGGCTTGGTGGTGGACGCCCTCGGCGGTCGCCCGGGCGTGCTGTCGGCCCGCTTCGCGGGTCCCGGGGCGACCGATGAAGCCAACAACCGGCTCTTGCTGGAGCTTTTGGCCTCGGTGCCGCCCGAGCGGCGCACGGCCCGGTTTGTGTGCGCTATCGCGATCGCCGCTCCCGGCGGCCGGACATGGGTGGATGAAGGGGTGTGCGAGGGCCTTGTCGCGATGGCGCCCCGGGGCGACGGCGGATTCGGCTACGATCCGCTGTTCGTCGTGGCTGGTCTGGGCAAGACGTTTGCCGAGCTCAGCACGGGGGAAAAGAACCGCATCAGTCACCGGGCCAAAGCCCTGGCAAAAGCCCGGGCCCGCTTAGCCGGCCTGTGGGGGGACGGGACGGAAAACGGCCGGTGCCCGGTTTCGGGCGGTGTGCTATAATGAATTTACGATCGGGGAGTGGCGCAGCTTGGTCAGCGCGCGTGCCTTGGGAGCACGAGGTCGGCGGTTCAAATCCGCTCTCCCCGACCAGCGGCTGCACCCGGCCGCGCGCGCAAGGCGGACTTGCGCGCCGCGGCCGCGGTGCGGTATAATGGTCGTTGCCGAGCGGGCGTAGCTCAGTTGCCTAGAGCACCGGCCTTCCAAGCCGGGGGTCGCGGGTTGGAGTCCCGTCGCCCGCTCCATGTTTGCGCCCGTAGCTCAGGGGAATAGAGCGGCTGCCTTCTAAGCAGCGGGTCGCGGGTTCGAATCCTGCCGGGCGCGCCACGATCGACCCGTGGTGGGTGTAGCTCAGCTGGTCAGAGCGCCAGGTTGTGGCCCTGGAGGTCGTGGGTTCAAGTCCCATCACTCACCCCACCCGTAATCGCGGGTCCCTCGAACTCCAGTTCGAGGGGCCCGTCGCGCGCTCGGTTGAGCATGACGGGAATGGGCGCGCACCCTTTCCCAGGCCGGCTGGCGGGATAGAAACCGGGTCATTCGGCAACGCTTGCGGGCGGGGGGAAGGCGTTGACGTGGGCCTACGGCCTCATAGGGCTTGCCCTCGGATACTTCTGGCCGGTGTTTTGGACCGTCCGGGTCCGGGCCGGCCAAGGGTCCGGAGATTTGAACGTTTCGGTCACTGCGATGCTGATCCGTGCGCGCCTTTCCGCGGCCGCCGGCGGACCCGGCGGGCCGGTGCTCGTCGTCGAGTTGCGTCTTTTGCACGTGATTCCCGTCCGCAAAAACTTGTCGGCGTCGCTGGCCAGAGCCCTTGCCGGTGCCGGTCCGCCTCGCGGCGAAGCGTTGTGGGGGATCATCACGGCGCTGGGCAAGGGTGCGCAGGGAGGGCGACAGGCCTGGGCGGTCTTTCGGCCCGCCCGTCGGTTTCTGCTGCCGCGGCTGCGGGTCGATCATTTGTCGTTGAAAAGCCGGCTGGGGCTCGGCGACGCGGCGGCCACCGCGCTGGCGTACGGGTGGGCGTGGGTGGCGCTCGGTCCGGCGCTGGGCTACGCCTGGCACCGGCTGGCCTTCGCCCGGCCGCCCGAGATACGGCTGGAGCCGGTTTGCAATCGCCGCGCGTTGGAACTGGACTTTCGCCTGGCGGTGCGGCACCGCCAAGGGGATGGCTGGATTGCGTTCATCCTTTCCGGGTGGGAATGGGCCCGGCTTCGGCTGACCACGTGGCCCCGCCGCCGGCGATCCGCCGGTCGGGGCGTGGCCAGCGGCGGTTGACGATCGCGAGTATGATTTGACGACCGCTTGAGGGCGCGCTATACTAAAAGACGTGCCCGTGGCGCAACGGTAGCGCAAGGGACTTTTAATCCCTGGGTTGTGGGTTCGAATCCCACCGGGCACACCACGAAAAGCCCCGCCGCTAGGCATTTGCGGCGGGGCTTGCGTTTTGCTGGAAAAGTCCAGCGCCCGCGCCTACCCTGGAGCTGCCCAGTTCTTTCCCGGCACCAGTTCTCCCCCATCAATGAAATCTTGCTGCGTTGGCGGTGTCGCGCACGAAGTCTGGAAGCCGTAGAAGGATTCTCCGCCTGGTGGGCGAAAAAACCTGCATACTATTGTGTGCTGCAACACTGTTGCGGTATGCGCAACAAAGCGTTCTGGAGGTCAGGATGTCCTCGGTCGAACGGGCATTGTCCATCCTGTTCGCGGTCGCTGAACAAGGAAGCGCCCGCGTGACGGATCTGGCCGAAGACCTCGGCTTGGATAAGGCAACGGTATCCCGGCTGGGAAAGTCCTTGATCCGGTGGGGCCTTCTGGAGCAGGACCCGGACTCCCGGGCGTTGAGGCTCGGGCCGGGAACGGCTTGGCTGGGCGCCCGATATTTGGGCCGTCAGGAAATCCGCACCGTGGCGCGGGAGCTTCTTGTGGGGTTGAGCCAGCGGACAGGCCGGTCGGTGGCGCTTGTGATGCTCAGCGGGGATGAAGCCATTTTGATTGACCGGGTGGATGGCACCCACTGGCTCGGCGTGCAAGCCGAGATCGGGCAGCGGATGCCGTTGACCTACCGGGCATCGTGCAAAGCCATGCTGGCTCATCTCCCTCGGGATCAGATCCAACGAATTCTCGATAACGCCGCGGAGACATCGCCTTCCGGCCGCCCGATTCGTCGAGACGAGCGAGAAGCCGAATTGGAGACGATCCGGCGCCGGGGTTATGCCGTTAGCCGAGAGGAGGTCGACAAGGGAGTTACTGGAATCGGAGCGCCGATTTTCGATGCTGAAGGGAAGGTGATCGCCGCCATTAGCGTTGCGACGGCAACGTTGACGGTTCAACGCGAGGAAGAAGAACTCCGGTTGGCAAAGGCCGTCTGTGAGACGGCCAAGGCCATTTCAAAGAAACTCGGATTCGAGTTTCACCTGTCTGCCGGCGATTAAAAGGAGGTTCTACCCATGCGTCGCGGTGTGGTTCTGACAGTTCTCGCAACTATGCTGGCCTTGGCTGTCGCCGGGACCGGCGCGGCAGCCCAGGATGACACAGTCGTCGTCGCCTTGAGTTCCACGCTGACCACCCTGGAGACCCAGGATACGACCGATACCGATTCGGCCGCGGTCCGGTTCAGCATCTACGAGGGGCTCGTGACGATCAACCAGCACGGTGAGACGGTGCCGGAGCTGGCCGAGTCGTGGGATGTGTCCGAGGACGGACGCACCTACACGTTCTATTTGCGGAAAGGCATCAAGTTCCACGACGGAACGCCGTTCAACGCCGAAGCGGTCAAGGTAAACTTCGACCGGCTCATGACGACCCAGCGCAACACCAGCGCGGGCGCGTATTTCACGATGCTTGAGTCGGTGGAAGCGGTCGATGAGTATACCGTGGTTTTCCGGACCAAGGAACCCTTCGGGCCTTTCATTCGGCATTTGGGCATTCACGCCGCCCAGATCATGAGCCCCGCCGCCATCGAAAAGTGGGGGGATGAGGTCGGGCAGCATCCGGTCGGCACGGGCCCCTGGAAGTTCGTCGAATGGGTGCGCGGCGATCACGTTACCCTGGAGCGCAATGAGGACTACTGGCGGGAAAAACCCGGGGCGAAGCGGCTGATTTACCGCATCGTTCCCGAACCCTCCACCCGGGTCGCCATGCTGGAGACCGGTGAGGCCGACGTGATCCTGCGGGTCACCCCGGAAGAGGTGGAGCGCCTTTCGAACAACCCGAACATCCGGGTGTTCAAGACGCAGACGGCCCGTTCCATGTTCTTTTCCATTCATACGCAGCGTCCCCATCTCGCTGATCCGCGGGTTCGTCAGGCCTTGAACTATGCGGTCGACAAAGAGGCCATCGTAAAGAGCATTCTCGGCGGAGCTGGTGTCGTAGCCGACTCTCCGCTTGGATCCGGCGTCTTCGGCTATACGCCCATCAAGACGTACGAGTACAATCCCCAGAAAGCTCGCCAGCTTTTGACCGAAGCCGGCTATGCCAACCGGCTTTCCATCACCATCGCGGCGCCCCGGGGCCGCTACGTCCAAGACTGGCTCGTGGCCCAGGCCGTCCAGGCCCAGCTGCAGGCCATCGGCATCAAGGCGCAACTGAACATCGTGGGCGATTTCGCCAGCTACATTCAGCAGATCACCAGTCCTGACCGGGCGGATTTGATGTTCCTTGGATGGGCGCCTTCGACCCTCGACGGCGAGGGCGGGCTGTACCAGATTCTTCACGGCGATCGCGCCAACCAGTTCGCGAATTCGTCCGCCTTCGACAACGACGAGTTCGACCGGTACGTCGACCTGGCCCGGACCAGCACGGACCAGGAGCAGCGGCTCGAGTACTATCAAAAGGCCCAGGAGATCGCGGTTGAAGAAGCGCCGATGCTGTTCATGTATTATCAGGCCGTCTACACGGCGGTGCGCGATCGCATCGAGGGCGTTTACGTGCTGCCGAGCGAGCAGCTGATCATGAGAGAGGTCCGGTTGAAGTAATCCCGTCGGCGGCCGGACCGCGGTAACGGCTGCGGTCCGGCCGCATCGTTCGGTTCAGCCGGTCCGCGAAAGGAGGGCAACGGTTGCAACGGTACATCCTTCGCCGGATCTTGCAAATGGTGCCGGTGCTGTTTGCTGTGTCGTTTCTCGTCTTCATATCCGTTCGGCTTTTGCCGGGGGACCCAGCCAGGATGATCGCCGGATTGGAAGCCTCCGAGGAAGTCGTTCAGCAGATCCGGCATGAACTAGGGTTGGACCAGCCGTTGCTAATTCAATATGTCCGCTTCCTAGGCGGCATCCTTACCGGTGACCTGGGAACGTCGCTCTACTTCAATACCCCGGTATATGAAGAACTGGCGATTCGCCTTCCCGCCACCTTGCAGCTGGCTCTTGTCGGCACCGCGCTGGCTGTCGTCATCGGTGTTTTGGGCGGTGTCCTTTCCGCCATGTACCGGGGGAAGTGGATCGATCAGCTGGCTATCGTTTTGTCTTTGGCCGGCGTTTCCATGCCCACCTTTTGGCTTGGGATCTTGTTCATCCAATTCTTTTCCGTCCAGTTGGGGTGGCTTCCGTCAAGCGGATACGGCACCTGGAAGCATTTGGTTATGCCCGCGCTGACCTTAGGCCTCTACGGCGCCGGACGCATTGCCCGGCTGACGCGCTCGAGCATGCTGGAGGTCTTGACAGCGGATTACGTCCGGACAGCCCATGCCAAGGGATTGCACCCGCGGGCAGTTGTCTTCAAGCACGCCTTTCTCAGCGCCGTAATCCCGGTGGTTACGGTAACCGGTCTTGAGTTCGGCAGTTTTCTAGGAAAGGCCGTGATTTCGGAATCCGTGTTCGCCTGGCCAGGCATAGCCCGGCTGATCGTGGACGCGGTGTTGCACCGGGACTTTCCCATCATCCAAGGAGGCGTCCTGTGGCTGGCGCTTATGTTCGCTGGCATTAATGTGCTGGTGGACGTGTTGTACGGCTACCTGGATCCTCGAATTCGGTATACGTAATGGGCAAGGCGGTGGACCAGATGGGGCATGCCGCTGCATCTCGGGAGCAGTCCGGCGCTCAGAAGACGAAGGGCCAATGGTGGCTCGCCGAATTTCTCCGGTATATCACGCGTAACACGAGCGCGCTGATCGGCCTTGTGCTCGTCGGCGCGTTCATCGTGGCGGGTACCGTAGGTATCTATCTCGCGCCTTTTGACCCCCATGCCGTCAACTTGCTGGAGCGCCTTGAGCCGCCGTCGGCGGAACATCTGCTTGGGACCGACGAGCTGGGCCGGGATATCCTGAGCCGGATTTTGTACGGGGCCAGGATTTCCCTCATGATCGGCCTGATGGCGGCTGGCTTGTCTTTAGGAATTGGGCTCATCCTCGGCAGCATCGCGGGTTTCTACGGTGGCTGGTGGGATACCGTTATCATGCGGGCCATCGATGTGTTGCTGTCTTTTCCGGGAATCCTCTTGGCCATCATGGTCATTGCCATCGCCGGTCCCGGAGCGAACTCGGTGATCCTTGCGGCCGGAATCTTTGGTGTTCCCGCCATGAGCCGGGTGGTGCGGGGCGAAGTGCTGCGGATCAAAGAGCGGGAGTTCGTCCAGAGCGCTCAGGCCTTAGGAATGGGGAATTTGCACATTCTCGTCAAGTACATCTTGGCCAACAGCCTGCCCCCGGTCATTGTGATGACGACGCTCAACATCGGGACGGCGATTTTGACAGGGGCAGCATTGAGCTTTCTTGGGCTTGGCGTACAACCGCCGGATGCCGAATGGGGAGCTATGGTCAGCCAGGGGCGCGACTTTATCAGGACAGCCCCTCACGTGACGATGATTCCCGGTCTGGCCGTATTTTTGGTCGTGCTGGGATTCAACTTGCTGGGCGATGGGTTGCGGGACTTCCTGGATCCCCGCACCGACTGAGAAGAACAGCGACTCGCCACTATGCTGTGAAAGGGTGGAAGCGTGAAGATCCTGGCCATCCATGCCATGACCGGCGCCTCGCCGGAGTTCATCGAACGGGAACGGGAGATTTTCGCCCGCTACGCCCCGCCGGACATGACGGTCGACATCTACAAAATCCCGCGGGGCTCCCAGTCGATAGAGTCTCACTTCGACGAGTATTTGGGTTCCATCGAGGTCTTCAAGGCCGTCAAAGACGCGGAGAAAAAGGGCTACGACGGCATCATCATCACCTGCTTCGCCAATGCCTGCGTCGAGCCCGCGCGGGAGATCACCCACTTGCCCGTCATCGGTTCCGGTATGGCCACGATGTCGGTGGCCAATCTCCTTGGCCACAACTTCGGCCTCATCCTGGCCAAGGAAAGCTCCAGCTACCGGCATAAGGAGTGGGCGGCCAAGCTGGGGATGGCCCACAAGCTCGTCACCATCCAGCGATGCGACTTTTCCGTCCTCGGCCTGATCCAGGATCCGGAGGCCACGAAGCGCTCGTTCCTGGAAGCGGCTCGCCGGGCGGTGGACGCTGGGGCCGATGTGATTTTCCCCGGTTGCTTCGGGCTGATCGGGATGGCCGACGCCGTCCGAGATGAGCTGCCGGTCCCCGTGGTGGACCCGGCTGGGGCTGCCCTCGGCGTCATCGAGACCATGGTTCGCTTAAAGGTGGGCCAGAGCAAGCTCGCCTACCCGTATCCGCCCGAGAAGCGGCGGGACTACGACACCGGTTATGAAGCGCCCAAGCAAGCCGACGGTGCGCCCGGATGTTGTTTTTGATCACGACCTAAGGGGTGGTTGAACTTGAGTACGCTGATTGATGCAGTCCGAAACGCGGTAGATGCCGATCGCCTTTGGAAGCATGTCGAGTGGTCTTCCCGCGTGCGCCGCGATACGGGTGGGCCCGGGGAAGAACGCATGGTGGACTACATCGTCGATGAGCTGACCAGAGCGGGTGTGCCGGTCCGGGTTCACTCGTTCGACGCGTACCTTAGTTACCCGCGGCACGCTACCCTTGAAGTCCGGCCGGAAGGGGGAGAGCCGTTCCAGGTTCCCTGCTTGACCCACTCCTTCACTCGATCGACGGGGCCCCACGGCCTTGTCGGCAGGCTGAAGTACTTGCCTGATCGGGATATGAATTTGGCGGCGGGCCGCATCGCGGTTCTCGACGGCGTAGCGACCCCCATCGACGTGCTCGGTGCGAACCGGGCCGGTGCCCAGGCGGTCATCTTCTGCAACCCGGGTCCCTACATCCACAACATGATTGAGACCACCATCTGGGGAGGAGCGCCCACCCCTTCTCAGGTCGATCGGTTGCCGACAATTCCCGTAGTCTCCGTGGCCAGCCAGAACGGGGCGGCGATCAAGGAACTTTTGCACAAGGGCCCTGTCGATGTGAAGATCGTGACCCACGTTGAAACGGGCTGGTATCCGGTAAAGCTGCCGGAAGTGATCATCCCTGGAGACCGGAGCACCGAAGAGTTCATTCTGGTCGGCGGCCATTATTGCTCCTGGGAAGTAGGCACAACCGACAATTCGACAGGCGTTTCCGTGTTGCTGGAGATGGCCCGGGTCTTGTGGGAGCACCGTGATCAGCTGAAGCGGTCGATCCGCATTGCCTGGTGGCCGGGCCATTCCCACGGCCGGTACGCTGGTTCGACGTGGTATGCCGATACGTTCTTTGAGGACCTGCGCAAGCACTGCGTGGTCTATCACAATATCGACTCGCCCGGCGTGCGGGGCGCCACCGAATACATCTTGCGCCACACCTCCGCCGAGATGGAGACGTTTGCCCGGGAAGTCGTCCAGCGCTACATCGGCCAGGAGGATCCGGCGGTCCATCGCCCGAGCCGGGCAGCGGACCAGTCGTTTCTCGACATGGGCGTCCCGTCGTGCTCGTTGTACTCGTTCCTTCCCGATGATCACCCCGACAAGCGTCCTTGGACGGGCGGCTGCGCGGGCGCCTGGTGGTGGCACACCGAACACGATACGCTCGACAAGGCGAGCCGGGAGGTGCTCCACAAGGACTGCCAGCTGTCCACAACGTTTGTGAGCTTGCTGGCGACCGCCGACGTGCTGCCCATCGACTTGACGGTGCTGGTCGACGAGATTCACACAGCCTTGAAGAGGCTGGACGAAGAAATCGGTCAACACGTCGACCTGAAGCTGTTGGTGGCCAAGTCCGAGCGCCTTGTTGCGGCGGTTGCGGAGTTGAACAACAAGCCGGTGGACGGCGATCCCGCGGCCGTGCAGGCTCGGAACCGGATCCTGATGGGGATCAGCCGGGCCTTGAATCCCGTGGTGTACGGGCTCGAGGGGCCGTACGGGCACGACGTCGCGGAACGGGTTCCGCGCATGACGGCGCACCGGGGCGCGAAGATGTACGGCCTGAGCCGCGGCGTGGAGCTGAACGCGCTGGAGGGAACGACGGAATACGGCTTTTTGAAAGTCGACATCCAGCGCCAGGTGAACCGGGCCGCCGAGGCGCTGGACGCGGCGTTGGAGCTGATCGGGGCCGGCCGGTGACGGCCGGCGCCCCGGCAAAACAAGCAGTCCCGGCTGGTCGCCGGGACTGCTTGTTCTTGCAGGTTTTGCCGGGTTGAGGGAATCCGCTGGAACACGTGCCCTGGAGGCGAGCGATTCGCCGCCTGCCGGCGCTCCTTGATCCCGGGATGGAGGAGAGGCTATACTGGTACCGATCCGCGAGAGTGGCGGAACCGGCAGACGCGCCAGACTTAGGATCTGGTGCCTTCGGGCGTGGGGGTTCGAGTCCCCCCTCTCGCACCACCCGTCCCACGGCGGGCCGGGTTTCCCGCAAGGGCCCCGACCCGTCGATTTATTTTTGTCAGGAGGTCGCGGAGGTTCTTTCCGACGACGTCGCGGCGCTTCTGCACTCCTCAGGCACCACGGGAAGCCCGGGAGGCGTTGCGCTAATGGAAGCCCCTTGTTGACAGCGACCGGCGGCTAAGGGATAATTTCAGGAGTGAAAATCGGGACTCCAGCTTTCCCCACCGTTGGGATACACTACACAGCGTGAGTCCGCCGCCAGGGAGGCCGTCAGATGAACACCCGTGTCGAGCGGTTGTCCGATCATCCAGCCCGGGTCGTCCTGGAGGTGGAAGTCGAGCCTCAGCGGGTTGAGCAGTCGGTGAACAACGTCTACCGCCGGCTTGCGCGCCAGGTCCGGATCCCGGGGTTTCGACCGGGCAAGGCGCCCCGGCCCGTCGTCGAACGGCACGTCGGGAAAGACACCCTTTACCAGGAGGCCTTTGAAGAGCTTATCCCCGAAGCGTACCGGGAAGCGGTGCGGGCCGCGGACATCGAGCCGGTGGCCCAGGCCAAGATCGACATTTTGGAGTACGGTTCGGGCAAGCCGCTGCGGTTCAAGGCCGAAGTGGACGTCAAGCCCGAGGTCAAGCTGGGCCAGTACCGGGGCCTCAAAGTGGAGAAGCGGCGGCCACGGGTGACGGACGAAGCGGTGGACGCGTTCGTCGAGGGGATCCGCCAGCGGCACGCCGAATTGGTGGAGGCCGGCAAACCCCAGCTGGAAAAAGGCGATTACGCGGTCATCGATTACGAAGGCTTGATCGACGGCAAGCCGTTCCGGGGCGGTGCCGGCCGGGGTGAAACGGTGGAGGTGGGCGGCGCCGCCGTGCTGCCCGAGTTTTCGGATCAGTTGATCGGCATGGCACCGGGCGATGAGCGGGAGTTTGAAGTCACGTTTCCCGAAAACAGCCGGGAGGATATCGCCGGCAAGACCGCCAAGTTCCGGGTAACGCTCCACGGGATCAAGCAGAAGCGGTTGCCGGAGCTGGACGATGAATTCGCCAAGGACGCGGGCGATTACGAGACGTTGGAAGAGCTTCGGGCCGATGTCCGCCGCCGATTGGAGGAAGCGGCCGAAGAAGACGCCGAGGCGGCCATGCGGCAAAAGCTTTTGGAGCAGGCGGTGGCCGCCGCGGAAGTGGACGTACCCCCGGTTATGGTCGAGCAAGAGCTGGCGCGGGTCCTGGATGAGCTGGCCATGAGCCTTGTGCAAAACGGCATCACTGTCGAACAGTACCTCAAGTCCAGCGGCCAGACTGAGGAGCAGCTGGCGGAGCGGTTCCGGGACACGGCGCTGGCGCGGGTGAAGGCCGACCTGGTTTTGGAGGCGGTGGCCCGGGCCGAACAGCTCATTCCCTCCGAGGAGGAGGTCGACGCCCGCCTCGTGCAGCTTCTGGGATCGGCCCCCGACGAGAAGCGGCGGGAGCAGTTTTTGCGGGACGAGGATAACCGGCGGGCGGCCCGGAACACCCTGATGCGGTCCAAGGCGCTGGATTTTCTGGCCAGCCACGCGGAGGTGACCGAGGTAGAGTTCGACCCGGCCGACGAGGAAGCTGGCGAATAGACACGAAAATTTTCCACGGGACCGCTCCAGGCCGCGGGGAACACTGCAAGGCGTAACCCGCCGGACAGCGAGCCGTGTCCCCTAGCATATACTGGGGCCAGGGAAGGTGGAAGAAGGGCCATGAGCGTGCTGGTACCGATGGTGGTCGAGCAAACGAATCGGGGCGAGCGGGCGTACGATATCTACTCCCGCCTGCTCAAGGATCGGATCGTGTTCATCGGCGGGCCCATCGACGACCACGTGGCCAATCTGGTCATCGCGCAGCTGCTGTTCCTGGAGTCGGAGGATCCGGACAAAGATATCAACCTGTACATCAACAGCCCCGGCGGCGTGGTGTATTCGGGGCTTGCGATCTACGACACGATTCAGCACATCCGTCCGGACGTGTCTACCATTTGCGTCGGCATGGCAGCCAGCATGGCCGCGCTCCTGCTTTCGGCCGGAGCCAAGGGCAAGCGGTTTGCCCTTCCGTACTCCCGGATCATGATCCACCAGCCGCTGGGCGGGGCCCGGGGCCAGGCGACGGAAATCGAGATCGAGGCCCGGGAGATTTTGCGCATCAAGAACACGCTCAACCAGATCTTGCACCACCATACGGGCCAGCCGTTGGATCGGATCGAGCGGGACACCGACCGCAACTTTTACATGTCCGCAGAGGAGGCCCTGGAGTACGGCATCATCGACGGCGTGTTGCACAAGCGGACCAAGCCGGTCAACGGCGCGAGGTGATACAATGTTCAAATTCAGCGATGAGAAAGGTCAGCTCAAGTGCTCCTTCTGCGGCAAGACGCAGGAACAGGTGAAAAAGCTCATCGCCGGCCCCGGGGTCTACATCTGCGACGAGTGCATCGAGCTGTGCAACGAGATCATCGAGGAGGAGCTCCATGAGGACGTGGATGTCGAGCTGGGCAGCATCCCTCGTCCCAAGGAGATCAAGGAAATCCTTGACCAGTACGTGGTCGGCCAGGAGGCGGCCAAAAAGGCGCTGGCCGTAGCGGTTTACAACCACTACAAGCGCATCAACTCGGGGGTCCGCTCCGACGACGTGGAGCTGCAGAAGAGCAACATCTTGCTTTTGGGGCCTACCGGGTGCGGCAAGACGCTTTTGGCCCACACGCTGGCCCGAATCCTCAACGTGCCGTTTGCCATCGCGGATGCGACATCGTTGACCGAAGCCGGTTACGTGGGCGAAGACGTGGAAAACATCTTGCTCAAGCTCATCCAGGCCGCCGATTACGATGTGGAAAAGGCCGAGCGGGGCATCATCTATATTGACGAGGTAGACAAGATCGCCCGCAAGTCCGAGAACCCGTCCATTACCCGGGACGTCTCGGGCGAAGGCGTTCAGCAGGCGCTGCTGAAGATCCTGGAAGGTACCGTCGCCAGCGTCCCGCCGCAAGGCGGGCGCAAGCACCCGCACCAGGAATTCATCCAGATCGACACGTCCAACATCTTGTTCATCTGCGGCGGGGCGTTTGACGGGTTGGAAAAGATCATCGAGAGGCGCATCGGCCAGCGGTCCATCGGTTTTGGGGCCGAGGTAAAAAGCCGGGAGGAGAAGCCCATCGGCGACTTGCTGCGGCAGATCATGCCGGAGGACCTGCTCAAGTACGGCATGATCCCGGAATTCATCGGCCGCCTGCCCGTCGTGGTGGCCTTGGACGCGCTGGACGAGGACGCTCTCGTCCGCATCTTGGTCGAGCCCCGCAACGCGCTGGTGAAGCAGTTCCAGAAGTTCTTCGAGATGGACGGCGTGGAACTGGAGTTCACCCAGGAGGCGCTCCGGGCCATCGCCCAAAAGGCGTTGGAACGCAAGACGGGCGCCCGGGGATTGCGGTCCATCGTCGAAGGGCTCCTGTTGGACATCATGTACGAGATCCCGTCCCAGGAAGACGTTCAGAAATGCATCATCGACGAAGACGTCGTCCGGGCGGGCAAGCGGCCGGCGCTTGTGCGCATGGAACGCAAGCCCAAAAAGAAAGAAGAGACGGCCTGAAAAACCCTTGGCGGCAGCCCCGCCGGCGCCGCCGGCGGGCGGGGAGACTTGACGGCAAGGCCGGGACCGGAAGGTTCCGGCCTGTTTGTTTGCGCCCGGTTTCTCCCGGCCATACTAAGCGTGTCGCGCCAGGAGGGAGCCGGAACGATGATGGACATGATGGGCCTGTTCGGATTGGTCAACTTCTTTTTCGCCGTCGTCATCGGGCTGTACTTCCTCAACCTGTTGCGGGTCCAGCAGACGAGCCGGGCCGCGATCGACCGGGAATCCCGCAAGGAGCTGGAACGGCTCCGCCGGCTGAAGCAGATCTCGTTGACCGAACCGCTCGCGGAAAAAACCCGCCCGGCGTCGATGGGAGACATCATCGGCCAGGAGGACGGGCTGAAGGCGCTCCGGGCGGCGCTGTGCGGCCCCAATCCCCAGCACGTCATCATCTACGGGCCCCCCGGCATCGGCAAAACCGCCGCGGCCCGGGTGGTCTTGGAAGAGGCCAAGCGCAACCCGCTTTCGCCGTTCAAGCCGGACGCCAAGTTCATCGAAGTCGACGCGACCACCGCCCGGTTTGACGACCGGGGCATCGCGGACCCTCTATTGGGTTCGGTGCACGACCCCATCTACCAGGGGGCGGGCCCGTTGGGCCAGGCGGGCATCCCCCAGCCCAAGCCCGGGGCGGTGACCAAGGCCCACGGAGGCATCTTGTTCATCGATGAGATCGGGGAGCTTCACCCGGTGCAGATGAACAAGTTGCTGAAAGTGCTGGAAGACCGGCGGGTGTTCCTTGAAAGCGCCTACTACAGTTCCGAAGACACCAACATCCCGCCCCACATCCACGAAATCTTCCAGAAGGGGCTGCCGGCCGACTTCCGCCTGGTGGGCGCGACGACCCGCATGCCGCATGAGATCCCGCCGGCCATCCGGTCCCGCTGCCAGGAAATTTTCTTCCGGGCGCTGACGCCCGATGAAATCGGTGTGATCGCCCGAAACGCCGCGAACAAGATCGATTTTCCCATCGAAGACGGCGCGGTCGAGGTGATTCAGCGATACGCCCAGAACGGCCGGGAAGCCGTCAACATCGTTCAGATCGCCGCGGGCGTTGTACAGACCGAGGGGCGCACCCGAATCGGCCGGGAGGACATCGAGTGGGTCGTCAATATGGGACAGTACCCGCCGCGGCCCGACCGCCGGGTATCCGGCGAACCCCAGGTCGGCTGCGTCAACGGGCTCGCAGTCGCCGGTCCTAATCAGGGGATGCTCATCGAGGTGGAAGCTTCCGCCAGCCCCGCGGAGCCGGGCCGGGGTCGACTGACGGTGACCGGCATCATGGAAGAAGAGGAAATGGGCGGGCCGGGCATGACGATGCGGCGCCGCAGCATGGCCCGAAGCTCTTTGGACAACGTGGTGACGGTGTTGCGGAAACTTTTGCGGGTTCGCCCCGACGACTACGACATCCACGTCAATTTCCCCGGCGGGGTGCCCATCGACGGCCCGTCGGCGGGCGTCGCGATGGTGACCGCCATTTATTCCGCCATCACCGGGTTTCCGGTGGACAACCTGGTGGCCATGACGGGCGAGGTGTCCATCCGGGGATGGGTCAAGCC
Source organism: Bacillota bacterium (assembly GCA_017656145.1). GTDB lineage: Bacteria > Bacillota > Limnochordia > Limnochordales > ZCTH02-B6 > JACDOI01. Next base: position 34,592 of record JACDOI010000019.1, read on the forward strand.
GGTGGGCGGGGTGGTGGCCAAGCTGGAGGCCGCGCGCCTTGGCGGCGTCCGGCGGGTGATCATCCCCAAAGACAACTGGCAAGCCACCTTCGCCGGCCTTGCCGACCAGGGCGTCGAGGTGGTGGCCGCGGAACGGATCGAGGAAGTCATCGCGCAAGCGGTGCTCATGCCTAAGGCGGTGGCCCTCGTCCCTGAGGCAGTGCCCGCGGCAGCCGGCTCCCGGCCGGTGTCCTCCTAGTTTCTTCCGCAAGGAATCCAGAAAGCCCCCCCGAATAGCCATACGATAGCCGTGCAGCAGGCAGGCGTGGGGGGGATTTCCGCGACGATGGATGAACGTCCTGAACAGGCGGGGCAGTCCGGAGTGCCCTTACTTCCCCTGCGGGGGATGATCGTGTTTCCCCATACAGTGACGCCGCTTGAGGTCGGCCGGCCCCGCAGCATCCAGGCCCTGGAGGCCGCGATGCTGGGAGAGCGCCGCCTGGTGCTGGCGGCGCAGCGGGACGAGCAGGTGCAGGAACCGTCCCCCGGCGACATCTACCCGGTCGGCACGTTGTGCGTCGTCAAGCAGGTGCTCAAGCTCCCCGAGGGCCAACTCCGGGTGCTCATCGAAGGCCTGTTCCGGGTCCGCATCGACTCCGTTTTGCAGGAGGAGCCGTATTATCTTGCGGCGGTACAGCCGCTTGAGACCGAAGACGAACCCGGTCCGGAGCTGGAGGCCCTCGTGCGGACGGCCCGCCGCCTGTTTGAGCAATATTGCCAGCTCGGCAAGAAGCTGCCGGAAGAGCTGGTGCGGTCGGTTTTGGGCATAGAGGATCCCGAGAGGCTCCTCCACACCATCATGTTCCAGCTCCCTGTGGGGATTCCAGATAAGCAGGCGGTGCTGGAGACGCCGGGGCTTGCCCAACGGCTTGAGCAGTTGTGCGTCCTGCTCACCCGGGAGACCGAAATCCTTGAGATTGAGAAGCGCATTCATTTGCGGGTGCGCCGGCAGATGGAGCGGACCCAGAAAGAGTACTACTTGCGGGAGCAGATGAAGGCCATCCAAAAGGAGCTCGGTGAGCGGGACGAGCGCCAGACGGAAGTGGACGACTACCGGCGCCGCATCGAGGAGGCGTCATTGCCCAAAGAAGTCCGGGAGAAGGCGAACCACGAACTGAAGCGGCTTGAGAAGATGCCGCCCATGGTCGCCGAAGCGGTGGTCGTGCGCACGTACCTCGATTGGCTTTTGGCTGTCCCGTGGTCCAAGAAAACCACTGACCGGCTCGACTTGAACGCGGCTCAGGCGGTGCTGGACGAGGACCACTACGGCCTAGAAAAGGTCAAGGAGCGAATCCTGGAGTACCTCGCGGTCCGCAAGCTCACCCGCGGCGTCAAGGGGCCTATCCTGTGCCTAGTGGGGCCGCCGGGCGTCGGCAAGACGTCGCTGGCCCGCTCGGTGGCCCGGGCCCTTGGGCGCAAGTTCGCCCGCATCTCTTTGGGCGGCGTCCGGGACGAGGCGGAAATCCGCGGCCACCGGAGGACGTATGTCGGCGCAATGCCCGGCAAGATCGTCCACGCGTTGCGGCAGGCGGGCGCGAAAAACCCGGTGATGCTCTTGGACGAAGTGGACAAGATGACATCGGACTACCGGGGCGATCCCACCGCGGCGTTGCTGGAAGTGCTGGACCCTGAGCAGAACCACGCGTTTAGCGACCATTACCTGGAAGTGTCCGTGGACCTTTCGGAGGTGCTGTTCATCACGACCGCCAACGTCCTGTGGGCCATTCCCCGGCCGCTGCGGGACAGGATGGAAATCATCGCCATACCCGGCTACACCGAGCAGGAGAAGCTGGCCATCGCCCGCCGGCACCTGTTGCCCAAGCAAGTCCGGGAGCATGGGCTCAAGCCGGGCCAGCTATCGGTGTCCGACAATACGTTGGCCCGGATCATCGACGGGTACACCCGGGAGGCGGGTGTGCGGGGCCTTGAGCGAAGCTTGGCCGCGATTTGCCGTAAGGCTGCACGCGAGGTCGTCGCGGGAGCCAAGACTCCCATCCGGGTGACCCGCGGGAATCTCACCAGGTATCTGGGCCGTCCCCGCTACGTCCGGCAGCCGCCAGAGCGGGAAGATCGGGTCGGGCTGGTCCATGGCCTCGCGTATACCGAGTACGGCGGCGACGTGCTGGCCGTTGAAGTTACCGTCATCAAGGGCAAGGGCAAGCTGATGCTCACCGGCAAGCTTGGGGAGATCATGCGGGAGTCGGCCCAGGCTGGCTTCAGCTACATCCGGTCCCGGGCCGCGGACTTGAGCATCGAGGAGACGTTTCACGAATCGGTGGACGTCCACATTCACATCCCGGAAGGGGCGGTGCCCAAAGACGGCCCGTCGGCCGGCATCGCCATCGCGACCGCCCTGGCCTCGGCCTTGAGCGGCCGGGCGGTGCGGCACGATGTCGCCATGACCGGCGAGATCACCTTGCGGGGGCGGGTGCTGGCGGTGGGGGGCATTAAAGAAAAAGTGCTCGCGGCCCATCGCCACGGGATCAGGACCGTAATACTCCCGCGGGACAACGAAAAAGACCTGGAGGACATTCCCGCCGCCGTCCGCCGGCGCCTGGACATTCGACTGGTCGACCATATGGACGATGTCTTGGACATGGCCTTGATCGGAAGCCAGACCGAGCCGGCCGCGGACGTGGCCGTCGCCGGCATCTCGCCCGCCGCCGAACCGCCGCCGTACGTTCCGGGTGAGGTGGACGGCGACGGACCTCAGGAAGGACCGGTGTGGGACGGGTTGTGATGGATTGGCGCAGAGTCCGGCTCATCGCCACCGCGGCCAAGCCCGAGCAGTTTCCCCGTCACCGGCTGCCGGAGGTGGCCCTGGCGGGCCGGTCCAATGTAGGAAAGTCTTCGCTTATTAACCAGCTGGTCCGCTCGAGGCTGGCCCGGACCAGCAACACCCCGGGGCGCACCCAGACGCTGAACTTCTACGCAATCGACGAGCGCCTTTGTCTAGTCGATCTGCCGGGCTACGGTTACGCCCGGATGCCGGAACGGGTGCGGCGGCGGCTGGGCTCGCTCATCGAGGAGTATCTGGCGTCCCGGGAAAACCTGGTCGGCGTCGTCCAGCTCGTCGACATCCGCCACCCGCCGACGGACAACGACCGGGCGATGGCCGAATGGCTCGCGCATTACGGGAAGACCGCGGTGGCCGTCGCCACCAAGGCGGACAAGATCGCCCGCGGCCAGCGGAAAGCCCGGGTCGAGGCAGTAGCCCGGGAGCTCGGCATGCCGGCGCTGGCATTCTCCGCCGCGACCGGCGAAGGGCGCGACGAGCTCATCCGGGTGCTCCGGTCCATGGTCGACGGTGCCCGGCCGAGAGCAAACGGCGGCCGAGGGGGCCTGCTCGGGTGAGCCGGATGGCGGCCGCTCAGCCGGAATCTCTTTCGGGAATTGGGCCCGGGTCCGAACGGTCGGTGGGCGGAACGGGCGGTTTTGCGGCGAGCGGGCGTCCCGCGGGGACGGTGCCGTCCCTGTCCGGAGCGGCCGGCGACGGGGCAGATCCGGCCGCAGCAGCGGGTGACGGAGTCCCGGGCGCAAGAGCCGGGCCAGGGGCGGAACGGGGCGGGGAGGAATCGTCGGGCGCTGCTCTGGTCGTTCCAGCGGCCGGGTTCCGCTGGCGCCAGGCGGAGATCCAAGTGCGAAACCGCTGGCCCGCAGAACGCGCCGGCGAATCGTCGGGCGCCCGAAAGGCCTTGGCTTGGCCGAGCCGGCCGCCGGGCTGGCATTCTTGGGGGTTGGCGGTATCAGCGCAGGCCCGCTTCTGTTCGAGGACGGCGACGGCCAGATCTCGCACGATGACGGCGTCCTGGCCGACGGTCAGGACCAGATGGGCTGGCAGGGACGCCTGACCCCGGAACAGGTCCCGGATCAGCCCGCCCGACAAAAGGAGCGATTCGACCCGCCCGTGTTTTGGGTTGACGAAAAACTCGTCCACGTCGCCGAGGAAGCGGCCGCCCTCGGTCAACACCGGCGCATGATACAGGCGGCGGCGGGAGCGCATTGTCTCCAGCATCTCGGGATGTTCCGACAGCGGCCCGATGCAATCGGTTCCGCGAACGGTGACCGCGTGATCTCCGATCGCGTGCAAGTCCCGAAACGGCAAGCAGAGGGCTTCTTTGCCGACCCTGGTGGACAACAGCAGCCCAACTACCTTTCGCTCGTCCGGATCGACGATGAGCCGGCGCACCCGGCCGACGACGCGGCCGGTTTCCAGGTCGTACACCGGCATGCGGTTCAGGCAGCGGCTCTCGGGCACTTGGGATTGCCCCCCATCCGCGGTGTCGCCCCGTGACATCTATACAGCGGTCCCGGCTCGAGGATGACTGGGAAACGAGCTCGGGTTAGACTGGGGGAGGGCATGGCAGCGGGGGTATGAACATGGGCAACGGGGCAAGACGGGCTCTTGCGGCCGGCCAGCGGTACCGGGCGCGCGTGGAAGACTTGGACACCGGCGGAGACGGCGTCAGCCGCATCCACAATGTCGTCGTGTTTGTCGAGGGAGCAGTGCCCGGCGACGAGGCCGTCGTGGAAATCACTGGGGTGCGGGACCGGTACGCCAGGGGACGACTCGTGCAATTGCTTGTGGCGTCCCCCGACCGGGTGGAGCCGCCGTGCCCGGTGGCGGACGCTTGCGGCGGCTGCCAGCTGCAGGCCCTGGCGTACGGCGCCCAGCTTCGCTGGAAACGGCGGCGGGTGGAAGCGGCTCTGTCGCGCATCGGGGGCCTGGCCGGCGTACCGGTGGCGGACGTCCTCGGCATGCGGGATCCGTGGCGATATCGCAACAAGGCCCAATATCCGGTGGCGATGGCCGGTGAGCGGCTTTCGATGGGCTTTTATCGCCGGGGGACCCATGAGGTGGTCGACGGGCCGGACTGCCTCATACAAGATCCGGTTAACGCCGATGTCGCGAAGCTCGTCCGCTCGCTGTTGATCCGTCACCGGGTGCCGGTGTACGACGAGACGACCGGGCGGGGAACGATTCGCCACGTGGTGGTGCGGGCGAGCCGGTCCCGGCGGGAAGCGATGGTGGTGCTGGTGACCAACGGCGAAAGGCTTCCGGCCCGGGACGAGATCGTGCGGGCGCTTGCGGCTGACCCGAGGGTCGTCTCGATCGCCCAAAACATCAATCCGCACCGGACCAACGTCATATTCGGCGAGCAAACCCGCATCTTGTGGGGAAAAGAACACCTGGAGGATCGCATCGGGCCCCTGCGGTTTTTGATATCGCCCCGGTCCTTTTTTCAGGTAAACAGCGAACAAGCGGAAGTCCTCTACGAAGAGGTTCGGAGGGCCTCGGGCCTGTGCGGGAGCGAGACGGTGCTCGACGCCTATTGCGGGGTAGGAACCATCGGGCTGTATTTGGCCTCATCCGCCCGGGAGGTGGTGGGCATTGAGGCGGTGCCCGAAGCGGTGAAGGACGCCCGCCGCAACGCCAGGCACAACGGCATCGAAAACGCCCGGTTTTACGAGGGCGCGGTGGAAGAAGTTCTGCCTCGCCTGGTAAGCTCCGGGCGGCGGTTTGAAGTGGCGATCCTCGACCCGCCCCGCCGCGGATGCGAGCCGGAAGTGCTGGCCGCCCTGGCGGCGGCGGAGGTGCCGCGCTTGGTCTACGTGTCGTGCCACCCCGAAACGATGGCCCGGGACTTGAAACGCCTGCGCGGGTTGGGATATGACACTGAGCGGGTGCAACCGGTCGACATGTTCCCCATGACGGCCCATGTGGAGTGCGTGGCTACCGTGATCCGCCGCCCGCAGGGCGAGAACCGAACGAACGGGGACGCCGAAGGCCAAGGAAACGGGGACGCGGTTTGCGAAGGAGTACGGCGATGAACACGTTGCTGCTGTTTGATCTTGACGGTACGCTGGTCATCAGCGAGGGCGCGGGACGCCGGGCCATCATCCGGGCGTTCGGCACCTTGTACGGTTCCGGGTCCGATTGGGCGTCCTTGAACACCGCTGGGCGGACCGACACCGCGATCTTTGCCGCCATGCTGTGCGAGATCGGCCGGGACCCGGCCGAAGCGTGGAGCCCGGCCCTTTGGGAAACGTACTTCCGGTTCCTGGAGGATGAGGTCGGCCGGCGCCCAGGCCGGCTGGCGCCGGGGGTGCGGGAGCTTCTGGATTATTGCCGGCCGGCCCGGGGGCTGTTCGCAGCTTTGGGGACGGGGAATCTCGAGCGGGGTGCTCGGATTAAGCTCGAGCCCCACGGCATCAACGACCGCTTGCCGGTGGGGGGATTCGGCAGCGACGCGGCAGTCCGGGCGGAGCTGGTGCGGATCGGAGCGCTCCGGGCCGGAGCGCACTACGGCGTCCGATTCGACCGCGTTGTCGTTGTGGGCGATACGCCGCTGGACGCCGAGTGCGCGCGGGAAAACGGCTTCGGCGCGGTCCTGGTGGGCACCGGCCCGTACTCGGTAGACGCGTTGGAGCGATGCGGGGCCGCCGCGGTGCTGCCCGATCTGAGGGACACGGGCCGCGTGCTGGAGGCGGTCGAGCAGGCTGCCGGGGCAAGCGCCGGTCCTGGGCCTGCGGGCGCGGATTCGGGCCAGGGCCTCGGGGAGGCGGCCGGTTGATGAGCAGTGAGCTTGGGCCCGCGTCCTTGCGCCCGGTCGGCCGAGGCGGACGGCACGACGGGTTTCGCCTCGTCGCGTTGGACATCGATCACACCCTGGTCGGCGACGACAACGAGATCGCCGCCCGGGATTTGGCTGCCGTCCGGCAGTGTCTGGCCATGGGCATCGAGGTCGTGTTGGCCACCGGCCGCACCCGGCCCGGGACGATCCCCATCGCCCGCCAGATCGGCGAAGGGATACCCATGATCTGCACGACCGGCGGGGTGACCTACAACGGCCGGGGGGAGGTCATCCGGCGAGCAACGGTGCCCCTCACCCTGGCCCGGGACGTTCTCGACCGGTGGCGCCGGGAAGGCATTCCGGCCCGGGCCGATGCGGCCGGGACCGTTTATTACACTTCGGCTCCGCCCGCGCGGTGGCTTGTGCCCGGTGCGATCGTCGACCCCGATTTGGCCGACCACTTGTCGAAGGCGCCGGACCAGCTGGTGGTTTGGGGCGAAGACGGCTGCCGGTGGACGATCCGCCATCTCAGCTACTTGAGCGCGGACGTCCAGCTTCTTGTGTTGCCCAGCTGGGAAGAGCCCCGGGTCGTCCATGTGCTGCATCCCCGCGCAAGCAAGGGAGCCGCGCTGGCCGACTACTGCCACAGTCGCGGCATCGACCGGAGCCAGGTGCTGGCCATCGGCGATTCGCTGAACGATTTCAGCTTGTTGAGCTTTGCCGGGACGGGGATAGCCATGGGCCACTGCGAGCCCATGCTAAGGCTCGTCGCCGATGTCGTTCTGGATGCGGGAGAGGCGGTTGCTGACGCGCTTTACGCTTACGTGCTATCGGCAGGCGGACGCGACGGCGACTGCTGACCGTCGGATAGCGACAGCGGGCGCCGTTGAGCGACGACCCGATCCGGCGACAGGCCGTGGCCGAGGACGGGGTAGGTCAGCTCCCGTACGGGGTCGATGAGGCTGGTGTTGTCCCGGTAAAGCCGCGGCGTACGCCAGAGGGTGAGCAGCGCTTTCCAGTGCGGCATTTCATTGTACCGCTCGGGCCAAAGCCGCTTCACGGCCGCTTTGATTTGCGGCGCGTACTTCGGATTGACGGCCGGGAAGATGTGGTGTTCGGTGTGGTGGGAGAAATGGAAGTGCAGCGTGTCCACCCAGCGCGGCACCGTCACCGTCAAGCTGTTGGCCAGCGGATCGTTGGTCGGGGTCAGAGGATTGAGCAGGTGATTGGTCGCGATGTAGCTCATCACAATGAAGTTGGCCACTAGCAACGGCAAGACGAAGGCATACAAGAAGTCGCCGCGCAACCAGGCGGCCAGGAGCACGGCCCCGCTTGCGGGCAGCAGGAACTGGGCGGTCACCACCCGGCGCTCCCGGGCCGGAAACTCGGGGGCAAAGCGCAAAAGCATCATGAACGAGTGGAAACTGAACCAGACGCTGAACGCGGCGAAGGTGAAAAAACTCCGGAGCACCGGCGCGATGCGGTACAGAAGCTGCAACGACTTGCGTTCCCGGAAGTCCTCCAGGGTGCCCATGGCATCCGGATCTTCGTCGTCCGATTGGGTGTGGCCGTGATGCTCGACGTTGTGCCATTTGCGCCACAGTTTGGGCCCGAGGAAAAACGGCGCAAAGCAGATGGCACCGACAGCGTCCCGCAACCACGGGGCGCGCACGACCGAACCGTGCAGCACCTCATGCCCGAGAAACCCAAGACAGGCAAAGGAATGGCCGATCAAAATGCCGATGGCCAGCTTCGCCCAGGTGTTCTGCTCCAGCGCGGCGATCGCTGCGATGCCGAAGCCGATCACCGCCAGGTGGGGGATGAGCCAGAGCAGGCGACTGGGAACGGGCTTGAAGACCTCCTCGGGCAGTTCCCGCTTGAGGATGCGGGTGTACTCCCGAAGGTGAAGCAATGTTTGCATCGACTTTAACTCCTTTTCTCATCAGCCGCGTTCGCTGATTGAGCCGTTCTCATGTGCAATATGGTTGCCATGTTATCAGACGGTATGCCTCCGGTCAACCTAAGCGCGGCACAGGCGGCGGGAGCAACCTCTTTCTCTTGTCGATTCCGCCCTCCTCAGCTGCGGCTTTCGGTCTTGCAGGACGCCGTCTTCCGGCGGCGAACGTAAACCACAGCGCTCATACGAGGTGGTCGGCGTGAAGCGGATAGCAGTTCTGACCAGCGGCGGCGACGCGCCGGGCATGAACGCGGCCATCCGCGCGGTCGTTCGCACGGGACTTGCAGCCGGGCTTGAGGTGTACGGCGTTCGCAACGGGTACGCGGGGCTCATCAACGGGGAAATGGAGCGGATGACGGCCCGGGACGTGGGCGGCATCATCCAGCAGGCCGGAACGATGTTGCGCAGCGCCCGCTCCCGGGAGTTCCGGGAAGAGGAAGGGCGCCGCAAGGCCATCCGCAAGCTGGCCGAGCGAGGCATCGACGGCCTTGTGGTCATCGGCGGAAACGGGACCCAGACAGGCAACTATGAGCTGTCCAAGATGGGGTTTCCGGTCGTGGGAGTAGCGTCCACCATCGACAACGACCTGTACGGCACCGACATGAGCATCGGTGTCGATACGGCCCTGAACACCGTCTTGGAGGCCATCGACCGCATCAAGGCCACCGCGTCGTCCCATACCCGGGCGTTCCTGGTGGAAGTGATGGGCCGGGACAGCGGGTATCTCGCCCTCACGGCCGGCATTACGGGCGGTGCTGAGGCGGTGATCATCCCGGAGGTGGAGGTCGACCCCGACAGCGTCGCCCGGGAGCTTTTGGACGCGTACGCCCGGGGCAAGTCCCACGCGATTTTGGTTGTGGCCGAAGGCGCCAAGCTCAATGCCGCAAGCCTGGTGAAATACTTTCAGGAAAACCACGCAAAGATCGGGTTCGAACTGCGGGTCACGGTCTTGGGGCACGTGCAGCGGGGCGGGACGCCGACCGCCTTCGACCGGATGCTGGGCACCCGGCTCGGCGCGGCGGCGGTGGACGCTCTCCTCGCCGGCGAGCACGGCGTTTTGGTCGGGTGGGTCAACAACCGGCCCCAGTTGACTCCTTTGAGCGAGGTGGCCGGGCGAACCCGGCGGGCCGATCCGCAGTTGTACGAGCTGGCGCGGGTGTTGGCCCGCTGAAACGGCCGGTGATGACCCGACCGGTTATCTGACCGGTCGGTGGCGGTCCGGTTTGGGGCTAGTGCTTGGTCCAAGGGGTCCCGGGCCGCCCCGGGACGGTCGGGGCCCGGCCCCCGCCCCGGGTGGGTGGGGGGGGGGGGGGGCGG
>JACDOI010000020.1 GCA_017656145.1 Bacillota bacterium
GGGGCGGTGGGCGGGGGCGGTGGCGGGCGCCGCCTGCCCAACCACCCCCGGGCCCCCCCCCGCGCCCCCCCGGCGGGCGCCGGCTGGGCGGGACACCCTCTCGAGGGCGTCCCGCAGCCTGTCTTCAGCACCATGTTGCGCAAAGGAGGAAACGGCAGGCCGCAGCGCACCCGGCGCCTGCCCCCAGCAGATGAGCGAGCACCTGGCACCGATTTGGTCCGCGGCCGTCCTTCGGCTTGAGCAGGACCTCGAAGACAAGAGCTTTTCCGCGTGGATCCGTCAAGCCCGGCCGGTAGGCGTGCACCGGGGCCGGCTTGTCGTCCAGATGCCCGACGCCTTCAGCCGAGACTGGGTGCACTTTCGCTACGGGCCCGCGCTCCGATCGGTGCTGCGGGAACTGTCAGGGATGGAGCTCGATCTTCAATTCGTCCTTCCCTCCGGGGAACCGCCCGCGGAACATCATACCCCGCCGGACCCCTCGCGCTACCCTGTTTCGTTCGATCCGGCGAACCCGGCAGCGAACCCGGCCCCTCCAGCCCCGCAACCCCGCCGGCTGCCATCGCGCCGGGCCGACCCGCTTCAGGACGATTCCATGCCCCTGAACCCCCGTTACACCTTCGACAGCTTCGTTGTCGGTTCTAGCAACCGCTTTGCCCACGCGGCTTGCCTGGCGGTGGCCGAAGCGCCCGCGGAAGCCTACAACCCGCTGTTCATCTACGGCGGCGTAGGCCTTGGCAAAACCCACCTCATGCAGGCCATCGCCCAGTACACCCGCGCCCATCATCACGAGCGCCGGGTCGTGTACGTTTCGTCCGAAACGTTCACCAACGAACTGATCAACGCCCTGCAGCATAAGGCGATGCCGGCATTCCGGGCCAAGTACCGCTCCGTCGACATTCTGCTCATCGACGACATCCAGTTCATCGCCGGCAAGGAAAGCACCCAAGAGGAGTTTTTCCACACGTTCAATGCGTTGTTTGAGGTCAACCGTCAAATCGTCATCTCCAGCGACCGGCCGCCCCGGGAAATTCCTCATCTTGAAGAGCGGCTGCGTTCCCGGTTCGAGTGGGGCTTAGCCGCGGACATCCAACCGCCCGACTTCGAAACCCGAACGGCCATCATCCGGAAAAAGGCGGCCGACGAGCGCCTGAACGTCCCCCAGGAAGTGCTCCTCTATATCGCCCAGCAAGCTCAGTCCAACATCCGCGAGCTGGAGGGCGCCCTCACCCGGGTGGTGGCGTACGCGCGCGCCTCGGGACGGCCGCTGACGGTGGAACTGGCCGCGGAAGCCCTAAAGGATCTTTTGGCCGCGCAACAGCCCCAGCCGGTGTCCATATCGGCCATCCAGCAGTGCGTCGCCCGCCATTTTGGCCTGCGCCCGGCGGACCTGGTCTCCAAGAGCCGCTCCCGCAACGTGGCCTTCCCGCGCCAGATTGCCATGTACCTCGCGCGCACGATGACCGACGCGTCTTTGCCTGCCATCGGCGAGGAGTTCGGCGGCCGGGACCATACCACGGTCCTTCACGCCTATGAGAAGATCAAGGCTCGCCTGTCCACGGACCCCGCGCTGGCCGCCACGCTGAAGGAGCTGCAGGCGCAAGTCACGAATGGTGGATAAGTTTGTCCGCCCGCTGGGGATACGCTGTGGACACCGCCGCGCGAGAGCCGCCCGGCTCCGCCCTCCGGTGGATTGCCGGGGACATTTCGCAACCGTCATCCACAGCGCGTCCCCATGCGGGAAGGCTGTCGTCCCGGGCTCAGCAGCGGTTATCCCCAGGATGCACAGCCCCTGCTGTTGCTGCGACAACCGAATAAATCTGATGGATAGGTAAGCAGTTCGAAGGAGTGTCGGGGCAATGCAGTTCACCTGCGAGCGGGAAGTTTTGGTCCAAGCGGTTTCGGTTGTAGAACGGGCCGTGGCCACCCGGGACGCTATGAGCATCCTGACTGGAATTCTTATCGAGGCCCGGGCCGAGCGGCTTCGTCTCGTCGGCACAGATCTCGAGCTGGGCATAGAGTGCACCGTGGACGCCCAGGTCGGCTCCGAGGGAACGGCGGTAGTCGATGCCCGGCTGCTCTCGCAGCTCATCCGCAAGCTGCCGGGAGACGAAGTCCAGGTCGAGACGGAGTCCGGTTCAGGAACGGCCGTGATCCGGTCGGGCCGCGCCGAGTTTTCGCTGCACACGCGGCCGGCGACCGACTTCCCGCCGCTTTCGGGCCCCGAAGCGCCGGAACGGTGGCGGGTCGAGCAGCGCCTGTTGCGGGACATGATCCGGCAGACGGCTTTTGCCGCCGCGGTCGACGAGCACCGGGCGTTTCTCAACGGCGTGCTGTTTGAAGCTGAGGGGAATGCGCTGAGGCTTGTAGCCACCGACTCCAACCGGCTCGCGTACAGGGAGGGGGTACTCGAGGAGCCGATCTCGTCCCCCCGCAAGATCCTCGTCCCTGCTAGGGCCGCCCAGGAGGCTGCCCGCATGCTTTCGCCCGACGCCTCAGAGCCCGCGGAAATCGCGGCCGGGGACAATCAGGTGACCATTTCCGCGGGGAACGCCCGGCTTGTGTCGCGCCTTTTGGAAGGGCAGTTTCCCAACTACCGGCAGGTGTTGCCTCAGGCGCAGCCCATCCGGACTCGAATCGGCCGTCAGGAATTCCACGCCGCGGTAGAGCGGGCGGCGCTCTTGTCCCGCAAAGGTCCCGCGGTCGTTGTCGTGGCCGCCCGGCAGGGACTTCTCACCTTGAGCGCCCGGGAGGCGGACGTGGGCCGCTCGGAAGAAGCCATCGAGATCGTCCACGAGGGCGAGGACGGCGAAACCGCGTACCAGGCCAGGTTTCTCTTGGATGTGCTGCGGGTCATCGACAGCGACGAGGTGCGGCTTGAGTTTACCGAAGGCGACAAGCCCGGGGTCATCAAGCCCGCGGACCGGGAAGACTATTTGTGCCTCATCATGCCCGTGCGCCTCGGCTGAACAGCCGGGAGCGGAGCAGGAGCCGGGCGGTCGGGTGAACATTCGGCGCCTTCTGCTAAGGGATTTTCGCAATTACGCTGAGCTGCTGCTGGAGCCCGCGGGCGGCCTGAACGTCCTCGTAGGGCCCAACGCGCAGGGGAAGACGAACCTGCTCGAGAGCGTTCTCGTGTTGGCCGTCGGCCGCTCTCCTCGGGCGGCCCGAGAAGACGAACTGATCCGCTGGGGACGCCAGGCGGCCTACATCGCAGCGGACATTTCCAGGGAGAACGGCACCGGGCGGCTCGAAACGATCATCGATCGGGCCGCGCCCCGCCGGGTGATATGGAACGGAAATCCCCTAAGGCCCGGACAGGCTTTGGGGATCGTTAACGCGGTCAGTTTTTTCCCCGATGACCTGCATCTTGTGAAGGGGGCGCCGGCCGCCCGCCGGAGACTTTTGGACGTTTTGCTTTGCCAGGCCGACGCTGTGTACCGCCGGCACCTGTCGCGCCTTGTAAGGGTGCTGAGGCAACGCAACGGCCAGCTGAAGGCGCTGAGGGGTCAAGGCGGTGGCCCGGCACTCCTTGATCCGTGGGATGAGCAGCTGTTGGCCGAGGGAGTACCGATCATGGTCCGCCGGGCCCGGGCGGTGCGGCGGCTGGGCGAACACGCGGCCCGGCTGCATGCCAGGATTTCGGCGGGCCGGGAACATTTGCAGCTTGCATACAGGCCTTTTTTCGAGCGCTACAGCCCGGACGGCCCGCCCGCGCAAGCGCTGGGCGAGGGCACCTCGGCGCTGGAAGACCCCGGGGCGGTGGCCGAACGCTTCCGGGCTGAGCTCCGCATGCGTCGGCACGAGGAAATCGCGCGGGGCGTGTCCCTCATCGGGCCGCATCGGGATGATGTGGCATTTCTCATCGGCGGCGCCGACGCCCGCACGTTCGCATCCCAGGGCCAGCAGCGGACCGCGGTGCTGGCCTGCAAGCTGGCCGAGCTTGCGTATCTGCAGGAGGAAACGGGCGAGGGACCGCTGTTGCTCTTGGACGACGTCTTGTCCGAACTGGACGAGGAAAGGCGGACCCAACTGCTCGAGGTGGCCAGGGAGGAGCAGGTCCAAGCGTTCCTGACGACCACTCGCGTTCAGCCATTGCCCGGCTCGCTGGCGGAGAGCGCCCGCATTTTCCGGGTTCAGGCGGGCACGGTCAGCGGGTTTTAGAGCCGGTACCGGCCGGTTCTGACCCCGCGGGGAGCTTGGCAGGGTCGTTCGGCGGTTGTGCTATAATAACGGCGGATTTGAGCGGAAACGGAGGTTCCCGACCTTGGACAAGGAGCAGGTCCCGCAGGCCTACGAGGCCGAACAGATCCAGGTCCTCGAAGGCCTGGAGGCCGTGCGCCGCCGGCCGGGAATGTACATCGGCAGCACCGACGAGCGCGGGCTGCACCACCTGGTCGGCGAGGTGGTCGACAACAGCATCGACGAGGCGATGGCCGGATTCTGCGACCGGATCGAGGTCATCATCCATTCGGATCAGTCGGTGACAGTCATCGACAACGGCCGTGGAATTCCTGTCAGCATCCACCCCAAAACGGGCCGTCCCGCGGTAGAGACGGTCCTCACGGTGCTTCACGCCGGTGGCAAGTTCGGCGGGGACAGCGGGTACAAAGTGTCCGGCGGGTTGCACGGCGTGGGCGTGTCGGTTGTCAACGCCTTGTCGGAGTGGCTCGAAGTCGAAGTCCGGCGGGGCGGCAAGGTGTACCGGCAGCGGTTTTCCCGCGGGAAGACGCGGACCGATTTGGAGGAAATTGGGCAAAGCCCCGAAACCGGAACCGTGGTGAGGTTCAAGCCCGATGCCCAGATCTTTGAGACCGTCGAGTTCGACGCTGACGTCATCGCCCACCGCCTCCGGGAGCTCGCGTTTCTCAACAAAGGCGTCCGCCTCATCTTCCGGGACGAGCGGGACGGGCGGCAGGAAGCGTTCCAGTACGACGGCGGCATCGCTTCGTTTGTGCAGCATTTGAACGCGGGCAAGCAGACCTTGCACCCGGACGTGGTCTACCTCGACCGCGAGGTGGGCGACACCCGAATCGAGGTCGCGCTGCAGTACAATACCAGCTACAGCGAGACGGTGCTGTCGTTTGCCAACAACATCCACACCAGCGAAGGCGGCACCCACCTCGCGGGCTTTCGGTCGGCCCTGACCCGCACGCTGAACGAGTACGCCCGCAAGTTGAACATGCTGAAAGACAGCGAGGGCAACTTGTCCGGCGAGGACGTCCGGGAAGGACTCACCGCGGTCATCAGCGTCAAGGTGCGGGAGCCGCAATTTGAGGGTCAGACCAAGACGAAGCTCGGCAACAGCGACGTGCGGGGCGCGGTCGAGTCCGCGGTGGGCGAAGGGCTATCCACCTACCTCGAGGAGCATCCCCGGGAAGCCCGCCGCATCGTGGAAAAGGCGCTGCAGGCTGCCAGGGCCCGGGAAGCGGCCAGAAAAGCCCGGGAACT
Source organism: Bacillota bacterium (assembly GCA_017656145.1). Lineage (GTDB taxonomy): Bacteria > Bacillota > Limnochordia > Limnochordales > ZCTH02-B6 > JACDOI01. The sequence goes on from JACDOI010000020.1 coordinate 5,449, forward strand.
GACTCGGCGCAAGAACGCCTTGGAGGACACCGCGCTTCCGGGCAAGCTCGCCGACTGCACCCTGACCGATCCCGAGCAGTGCGAATTGTACCTGGTGGAGGGTGATTCGGCCGGCGGCACCGCCAAGCAGGGAAGAGACCGCCGCTTCCAGGCCATCATGCCCCTTAGGGGCAAGATTCTCAATGTGGAAAAGGCCCGATTGGACAAGATTTTATCAAACGGCGAGATCCGGGCGATGATCACCGCCCTGGGAACGGGCATCGGCGACGACTTCGACCTTTCCAAAAGCCGCTACGGCAAGGTCATCATCATGTCGGTGGACGGCGATGAGCTGGCGTTCGTCCGCAGCCGCGACACCGGCCACATCCGCAGCGTCAAGGTAGGCGACTTCATCGACGATTGCCTCGACGGGCGGCTCGACTATCGGCAATTTGACGTGCTCTGCTTCGGCCTCGACGATCACCGGTGCGTGTTCCGGCCGATCCGGCAAGTGATCCGTCACCCGCTCAACGAAACGCTGTACGAGATCGTCACGGAGTGCGGGCGGACCGTGCGGGTGACTTCGTCCCACAGCGTGTTCGTCTGGGAAGACGGCCAGCGCCGGCTCAAGCGCGGCGATGAGATCCGGCCCGGCGACTTGGTGATCGCACCGGCCCGGATTCCGCTCGGGTCTTGGGATGCGGAAGGGCCCGCCGGCCAGCGGGATCCCCTTGGGATTGCGCCGCCGACCCGCTTCCGCTTTACCCCGGCGCCGGAAGGACGGGCGGCCATCACCCGCCGGCGGCGGGGCTTCCGCACGGCCGCGTGGGAACAGGTCTTGTCCGCCCAAGGGGCCTCGTCCGAACCCAGCTTGGGGCGGGAGGCGACAAGCTCGATCGCGCTGTCGTTGGCCGAACAGCGGCCAATGAAGGGCGGTTTCGCTCCGGTGCGCACAACGACCGCAGCCCGGGTGCCGGACTGGGCGTTCAACTTGCCGCCGGACAAGCAGCGGGCGTTTCTTGAGCGGTTTCGCCCTCGCCGCCGCCGGCAGCGGGGAGATCGGCTCGTGATGCGGGTGTACTCCCGGGATCTGGCGGGTCAGCTCGCGTACCTGGTCCTCGGGCAGGGGATGGCGGTGGAAATCCGCCAAGGGTCCAACCGGCGCACCGGCCGAAAGGTCTACTGGGTCATCGGCAAGCCCCGGCCGAAAGCGGACCCGGCGGCGCCCGGCGGGGACCTGGAAGCGTTGCGGGTAGCGGCGGTCCGTCCGGTCCCGCCAAGCCGCGGGCAGGTCTACGACTTTTCCGTCGAAGGCGATGAGAATTTCATCGCCGGCCTTGGCGGCATCTGCTGCCACAACACCGATGCCGACGTGGACGGCGCCCATATCCGGACGCTGCTTTTGACGTTCTTCTACCGGTTCATGCGGCCTCTTGTGGAGGAAGGGCACGTCTATATCGCCATGCCTCCGCTGTACGGGGTGAAGAAAGGCAACGAGATGCATTACGCCCACAGCGACAAGGAGCTGGACGAGATCCTGGACCGCATCGGCCGCCAAGGCGCGCAGGTCCAGCGGTACAAGGGCTTGGGCGAGATGGACGCGGAGCAGCTGTGGGAGACGACCATGAACCCCGAAACCCGCACCATCCGCCGGCTGACGCTTGTGGACGCCCAACTGGCCGACGAGATCTTCAACATCCTCATGGGCGAACAGGTCGAGCCGCGGCGGGAGTTCATCCAGGCCCACGCCAAGGAAGTTCAGAACCTGGACGTGTGAGGAGACTACAAGATGGCCATCGAGTTCACCGAGGGCCGCGTCGTCCCGATCCGCGTGGACGAGGAGATGAAACGGTCCTACATCGACTACGCGATGAGCGTCATCGTCGACCGGGCATTGCCCGACGTGCGGGACGGGCTGAAACCTGTACAGCGGCGCATCCTCTACGGCATGAGCGAGCTGGGCTTGCGGCCGGACCGCCAGCACCGCAAGTCGGCCCGTATCGTCGGCGATGTGATGGGGAAGTACCACCCCCATGGAGACGCGGCCATCTACGACGCCATGGTGCGCATGGCCCAAGACTTCTCCTTCCGCTACCCGCTTGTGGACGGTCACGGCAACTTCGGCAGCGTGGACGGCGATCCCCCGGCGGCCATGCGCTACACCGAAGCCCGCCTCTCGCCGCTGGCGCTGGAGATGTTGCGAGACATCGACAAGGACACCGTCGACTTCATCCCCAACTTCGATGAAACGACGGAACAGCCCGCGGTGCTGCCGGCCCGGGTTCCGAATCTGTTGGTCAACGGCGCCGCGGGCATCGCGGTCGGCATGGCGACCAACATCCCGCCCCACAACTTGCGGGAAATCGTCGACGGGCTCGTCATGCTCATCGACAACCCCGACGCGGACCTGAAAGAACTCATGCGGGTGATCAAGGGCCCCGACTTTCCGACGGGCGCGCTGATCTTGGGCCGCGAGGGGATCAGGGAAGCGTACGCCACCGGCCGGGGCCGTATCAAGGTCCGGGCCAAAGCCCGCATCGAGCAACTGGCCGGCGGCCGGCAGCGCATCGTCGTCACCGAGTTGCCCTACATGGTCAACAAGGCCAGCCTGATCGCCAAAATCGCGGAGTTGCATCGGAACAAGCAGGTCGACGGCATCACGGATCTCCGCGACGAGTCGGACCGGTCGGGCATGCGGATCGTCATCGAGCTGCGCCGGGACGCCAACGCCCGGGTGGTGCTGAACCGGCTGTACCGCCACAGCCAGCTGGAGGATACGTTCGGCGTCATCATGCTGGCGCTGGTGGACGGCGAGCCCAAGGTGCTCAGCCTCAAGGATGCGCTGAAGCACTACTTGAAACACCAGGAAGAAGTGGTGGTCCGCCGCACCCGCTTTGAACTGCGGAAGGCCGAGGAGCGGGCCCATATCCTGGAAGGCTTGCGAATCGCCCTCGATCACATCGATGAGATCATCGCCCTCATCCGCCGCTCCAAGACGGACGCGGAGGCCAAGCAGGGCCTCATGAGCCGGTTCGGCCTCACCGAAAAGCAAGCAGTGGCCATTTTGGACATGCAGCTTAGGCGCCTGACCGGGCTGGAACGGGACAAGATCGAGGCCGAGTATCAGGAACTGCTCAAGACCATCGAGCGGCTCCGCCGGATTCTGGGCGATATCCGCGAGGTCTACGCGGTGATCAAGAGCGAGCTTCTGGAGATCCGGGAAAAGTACGGGGACGACCGGCGAACCCAGATCACCAGCTCCGCGGAGGAACTGGACGAAGAGGACCTCATCGCGGACGAGGACGTCATCGTCACCTTGACCCACTACGGATACATCAAGCGGCTGCCGGTGGGGACGTACCGATCCCAGCGGCGGGGCGGCCGGGGCATGACCGCCATCAACACCCGGGAGGAGGACTTCGTCGAGCACCTGTTCGTCACCTCGACCCACAGCTACATTCTCTTCTTTACCAACAAGGGCAAAGTGTACCGGGTGAAAGCCCACGAGATCCCGGAGTCGGGGCGCACGGCCCGCGGAACGGCCATCGTGAACCTGATTCAGTTGTCCCGGGATGAGCGGGTACAGGCGGCCATCCCTGTCCGCGAGTACGATGACAGCCGGTTTCTGTTTATGGCCACCAAGCGGGGCGTCGTGAAGAAGACGGTGCTGTCCGAGTTCGACAGCCCCCGGCACGGCCTGATCGGAATCGTCCTGGACGGCGACGACGAGCTGGTGGGCGTGCGGCTTACCGACGGGAAGGAGCACATCCTGCTGGTGACCGCTCAAGGCCAGGCCATCCGCTTCGCCGAAGACGACGTGCGGCCCATGGGCCGGGCGGCCCGGGGCGTTCGCGGCATCACGCTCGCCGACGGCGACGAGGTGGTCGGCATGGACGTCGTGCGGCCCGGCGCCGACTTGCTGGTCGTCAGCCGCAACGGATTTGGAAAGCTGACATCGCTGGACGAGTACCGTCTTACGGGCCGGGGCGGTAAAGGCATCCGCACGTTGCAAATTACGGCGAAAAACGGGCCCATCGCGGCGGTCCACACCGTCCGCAGCGGAGAAGAGGTGATGCTCATCAGCGCGGAGGGCATCATGATCCGCATGCGGGCCGATGACATCTCCCACCAAGGGCGGGCGACCCAGGGAGTGCGGCTGATGCGGCTCGACGAAGGCGACTACGTGGTGGCCGTGGCTCCCATCGTCGCTAAAGACGACGACGGGCGTCCGGAGCAGGCCGGCCTGCCCATGTAGTCCCAAACGTTTTGGCCCGCGCGGTCAAATGGATCGCGCGGGAGTTGACGGCCCAGGGGCCCTGTGCTATCATCAACAGGCAGCCGGGAGGGGCCGTAGCTCAGCTGGGAGAGCGCCTGCTTTGCACGCAGGAGGTCGGCGGTTCGAGCCCGCTCGGCTCCACCATCACGACGCCTTCCGGGATGTCGGACCGTTCCGGAAGGCCTTATTTGTCGGCGGCCGGAAGGAACAGCGACCGGCCGGCGGCGAACTGTCCTCCGGGTGAAGCCCATGCCTGCCCCAAGCCGCGGCTCGCGGAAGATGTTGCGCTGGCTAGCCATCTTCGCTGCGGCCGCCGGGGGCACCGGTGTGCTGATGTCGGTGCCGCCCTTTTCGTTGCTCCTATACCCGATTTACCCGTTGGTTCATCGCCTCCACGGCTGGCTGGGCCTGGCGGTGGCGGCACCGTTGCTGCTGGCGATTTTGGGCCACGGCCTGCCGGCTTGGCTGGCCAAAGGCTCGCCGGTCTGGATGCGGTCGGGCATCGTGTTTGCGGCCGGGTTCGCGGCCGCGCTCGCCTCAGGGCTCTACATGGGGCGGTCAGCCGTCGCCTCCCCGGCCATTTTGCTTGTGCACGTGGGAGGAGGACTCTTGGCGCTGGCCGGCGCCCTTATCCACGGTGCCGCCAGCCGCAAGCCGTAAACGAGCGTGGGGAGGGAGCCGTCATCCGTCCGGACATCGATCCCATCGTTTCCGTCGATTGGCTCGCGTCTCGGCTGGGGCGCGACGACATTGTAGTGGCCGATTGCCGATTTGATCTCGCGGACCCTTCCGCGGGCCGGCGCGCGTACGACCGAAACCACATTCCTGGAGCGGTTTACTTCGATCTGGAAACCGACCTGTCAGGGCCTGCCGGCCAAGGCCGGGGGAGGCACCCGCTGCCTGACCTGGAGGAATTCGGCCTCAAATTGGGCAAGGCCGGCATCGGCGAGGGAGTCTGCGTCGTCTGCTACGACGACGGGGACGGAGCGATGGCCGCCCGGCTCTGGTGGATGCTTCGGTATCTCGGCCACGACGGTGCAGCCGTTTTGGACGGCGGCTACAAGGCTTGGCTCGGCTCGGGCCTGCCGGTGACGGCGGAGGTTCCCAAACCCCTTGCCCGGTCCTTCGTCCCCCGGCCCCGGCCCGAACTGGCGGCGACGATGGAGGAAGTCCGGGCCATGTCGGCCGCAGGCCGCGGGGTGCTCATCGATTGCCGAGCGCCCGAGCGCTACCGGGGCGAGGTCGAGCCGCTGGATCCGGTCGCGGGCCACATCCCCGGCGCCCGCAATCTCCCGTGGATGGACAATCTGGACCCGTCAGGCCGATTCCGGAGCCGGGATGAGCTGGTCCGCCGGTTCGAGCAGCTGGACGGGCAAGACCCGATCGTCTTGTATTGCGGATCCGGGGTGACGGCTTGCGTCAATTTGCTGGCTATGGCCCAAGCTGGGATCCGGGCCAAACCCAAGCTCTACGTGGGCGGCTTCAGCCAGTGGTGCTCGGTGCCGGAAAACGCTGTGGCGCGCGTTGACCCCCGCCGGTCGCTGTGATACCTTAATATCGACGACCTTCATCGACAAATGTCGATGAGACGCGGGGAAATCCCGGCGGGGCGGGAGGCGGATGGCGCGGTCATTGGCAGCCAATGAAGCGAAACATGGGGCTCAGGCGCGCACCAAGGGCCTTCCGGCCTTAGGACCGGGCGGACCCTGGGGAGCCGGTCTCACCGCGGAAACCGATCAGGAGCTGGCCGCGGCCGGCCGCGCCCTGGCTCATCCGATGCGCATCTACATCTTGCGCGCCTTGGGCCGGCAAGGGTCCTACTGCGGAGACCTGGCGGTCTGGCTTGGTTTGGCCCAATCCACCGTCTCCCATCACCTGCGCATCTTGCGGGAAGCGGGCCTCATCGAAGGCGTCCAGCAGGGCTCGGCTACATGCTACCGGATCAATCGGGAGCGTTGCCGGGCCGTCTGCCGGCTCGTGCGCGACGTTTTGGGCGAGGAGTTCGTCCAAGGCTGAGGGGCTGGCCGGACGGTGAACCGGGTCCTTGGACGCGCGGTTATCATCGAGATTCGTCGATGGACGATGAATCGTTTGGATGAATCGTTTGGCCGTTTCCGGGCTTCCCGGACGGCCGGCAAGGGAAGGATGGTCGGTTGTGCCGAGCTACGTGTTCCGCTGCCGCTCATGCGGACATGAGTTCGAAGTGCAGACCTCCTGGTCGGCCAAGGGGGACACCACATGCCCCCGGTGCGGCGGCCGGGAGCTGAAGGAATTGTTCGGCCGCTACCGCATCAACACCGGCGCCAGTCAGCCGTCGACCGGCACCGGGTCCGGCGGGTTCACCTGAGCTGGATGTTGACGGGGACCGGGGGTTCCCGATCAAAAGAGATTGCGCAAAAGGAGCCGCTCCCGCTCGGGCAGCGACCGGAGGCGCTCTGCGGCCAGCCTAAGGGCTCGAACGGCCTCGATGTTTCGGGCGGCGATGAGCGTTTCCGTCTCTAGGAGCGCCTCGGTTACAAGGTCCAGGTGCTGATGATCGGCGTGGAGCGACAGCCCGGGGCGGGCTGCTTCCCACTCCCGCCGCACGTCGACCGCAATGGAAGCCGCGGCGGACCAGTCGCCCGCGGCCAGGGCTCCTTCGGCCCGGCGCAGCTGCATCACGAGCGTTCGGGCCAGCGACTCCTGGGCCCGGATGATCCCGTGCGCTCCTGCGACCAGCAAAACGGTAAGGATCCATAGGATCGCCATGGTCAGGCCGCTGACGGTAGAGCGCGTCATAACTGCCCCCCCTCCTCGGCCGGTTCAAGGCGCGCGTTGACTTGTCCGGTGCCTTTGTCCAGCGGCGAATCGCCGGCGAGGCCGGCGGCGCCGTTTGAGGCTGAGGCGGCGGTCCGGTCCGGGCGTCCGTTCCGGTTGCTTGCAGATCCATTGAGACGGCCCGCCGTTTTCCGTCCCTTAGGTTGGCAGAAAAACCGGCCCTGGGTGTCGAGCGCGGCGTACAGAACCGCCTCCGGGTCATCGACGCCGTGGGCTCGAATCTGGCGATGCAGCCAGTCCATGTCGAGACGAATGAGGCGGAGGTTTTCCCGGTCCACCTTCCCGTCTACGATGAGCGGGGTGGGGAGCCCTTCGTAGCTGGTGGGCACTCCCAGATCGGCGGGCATCACTGGCCGCCGCTGCGATTTGGGTATGACGCTGAGCTGGCCGTTGGTTTCCAACACGGCGAACTCCACGTCGTTTACGGCAGGATAGCCTGCCAGCCGCAGCTGCTCCAGCAAGTCATTGATCGAGTAACGCAGCTCCCGCATCGCGTCTTCGACAAGCCGCCCGTTGGCGACCACCACGGTAGGCCGGCCATTGATGGCCGACCGGAGGCGAGCGCTCTTCATCGTGAGAAACGAGAGGGTAAACGAGGAAAGCAGCAGCGCGAACAGCCCCACCAGCCCGTTGATGAGCGGAGTTCCGGTGGTGGCCATGGGAATGGCGGCGACATCGGCCAGAAGGACGATGGTCACCAGCTCGAACGGCTGCAGCGTGGAGACTTGCTGCTTGCCCGAAAGCCGCAGGATAAAGAGCACCGCGGCATAGAGGATGATCACGCGCGCAAATACGATAAGCACGCCGGTTCGGGCCTCCTTCGACCAGTATGAGACCCGAACCGGCCGCTTATGCACGCCCGGAGCTCAGTAGTACGGGGAAATGAGCACGTACACGAGCACCCCGGTGATGGAGACATACAGCCAGAGGGGCATAGCCCAGCGGGCGATGCGGCGGTGCCGGACGACCTCAAGGTTTAGGCCCGTAAACAGCGCAAACAGGGCCACCGGCACGATGATCGCCGCGAGCACGACATGGGTGATGAGAATGAAATAGTACACGGTCCGCAACACACCCTCGCCGCCGTAGGGAGTGGACGGCGCCAGGCTGTGGTAGACGATGTACGTGAGCAAAAACAGCGCCGTGGTGGCGAACGCGGCCAGAATGAATCGGCGGTGGGTGTCCCTCCGTTTGCGCCGAATGGCCGCGTATCCGGCCAGCAAAAAGACGGTCGTCAAGCTGTTGAAGACCGCATTCAAAAGCGGCAGCACCGTCAAGTCGAAGCCACCGATCTCCGGCCGCAACCGGCTGGGAAGAAAATAGAGCACGGCCACCACGACGACGATGATGGCGGAAATGCCCGCAACGGCGGGCGTGTAGTTCCGGGAACCGCGGGAAGTGGCGCGCACGACCGAACGAACCCTCCTTAAGGCCACACGCCGCGCTCGATATAGGAGCGGGCGATCTTGTCGATGCCCAGCATGTACGCGGCGGTACGCATGTCATCCACGTCCGGATGCCGCTCCATGACCTCCTTGATCTCCTGGTACGCGACCCGCATGGTGTCGTCCAAGCCCGAGCGGACGAGATCCAGTTCATCCGCGGCGCGGGCCAGCGAGCGGCGCACCGATTCGGGCACGGTCCGGCCTGTCACGGTTTCCAGGGCGTTGGTCACCTGCTCGCCCCGGAGCTCCTCAAACCGCCGGTCCAGGCGCCCGAAACGAATGTGGGACAAGTTCTTGATCCATTCGAAGTAGGAGACGGTGACGCCGCCGGCGTTGGCGTAGACGTCGGGGATCAGCACCCGGCCCCGCCGCCGCAAGATCTCGTCGGCCTCCGCCGTGACCGGGCCATTGGCTGCTTCCACGATCAGGCGGGCCTGAATGCGAGGAGCGTTCTCCGCGGTGATCTGGTTTTCAACGGCCGCCGGGATCAGCATGTCGCATTCGGCTTCAAGCACCCGTGCGCCGTCTGGAACGAACCGGGCGCCCGGGAAGCCTTCCACCCCGCCCGTCTTTTGCAAGTGGCGGTACACGGCCTCCACATCGAGCCCACGCTCGTCCACGATGGCTCCGTCGCGCTCGATGACGGCAATGATGCGGGCCCCGTCTTCTTCGGCGAGAAACCGGCTGGCGTGGTAGCCGACGTTGCCCAATCCCTGGACGATGACGGTCTTTCCTTCAAGGCCTCCGGAAAGCCCCGCTTTGGCTACGTCCTCCGGATGGCGGAAAAACTCCCGGATGGCATATTGTACGCCTCGGCCGGTAGCTTCCACCCGGCCGGCGATGCCGCTCATGCTCGGGAATTTACCGGTGACGCACGCGGTCGCGTTGATGTCGTCGGGCCGAAGAGTCTGGTAGACGTCCATCAGCCACGCCATCACCTGGGCATTGGTACCCATGTCCGGCGCCGGCACGTCGGTGCTGGGCCCGATGCCCGCCTTGTGGATGAGCTCGGTGGCAAACCGGCGAGTGATGCGCTCCAGTTCCTCCTCCGTGTACTCCCTGGGATCGATGGCCAAAGCGCCTTTCGCCCCGCCGTAGGGGACGTCGACGATCGCGCATTTGTACGACATGAGGGCCGCCAGCGCTTCGACCTCTTCCTGGTTGACGTGGGGCGAGTATCGGATGCCGCCCTTGGCCGGAAGCCGATGCTCGCTGTGCACGGCTCGCCAGCCCCGGAAGACCCGGTACTCCCCGCGGATGCGCACAGGAAACCGGATCTGGTAGACGACGTTGCAGTCCTTGATAAGCTGCGCCAGCCCGGGGGGCAGGTCCAGCAACTTCGCCGCTCGATCGAACATGCGGTCGACGGATTGCAGGAATGTCATCTGCGTATGGACAGCCACGCCTACTGCCTCCGTTCCGCACCAATGTATAGCTTCCAGTCTTGGAATTGGCCGCCGGCGGTGGGCCTCCTGCCCTAGGCTCGTTGAGCTGGACAGATGTCACCAGTTTTCCCGGTAACTGTCCCAAACTGCCTTGGCGTGGCGCGCCGGCCGGCTAGCGTACCGCTACGACCTTTCCCCTCCCGGATTCGTCCAGCGCCAGCTTCAAAAACGCGGTGCCGGAATTCGCCTCCAACAGCTGCCGGATCCGGCATGCGATCGGCTCATCGAGATTCAGCCGGACTTCATGCACTTTGCCGTCGAGAAAGCACAGGCCCCGGCCCGGGTCCAATACAAGCACTTCCACCAATCCCAATCCGCCCTTTCCCCCACGGATTCCCCGGAGCATTCGTCTCCGCGGGCCCCCGTTCCTCTGGGAGCTGTCTCCTGTCCAGGCGGGACAGTTGGCGTCTGACGGCTTCCCGCGAGCGGCAGGCCGCCCGCGTTGAGCAGGTAGATCACACGGGTGTTTCGGATTCCAACGTTTCCCGGTGGAGCGGCCCGCGGCGAAACCGTAAGAATCCCCCGCTTCTCCCGTTGCGGGCGGCTAGAAGCTCCGCCACGACGGCCACCGCGATCTGCTCGGGTCCTTCCGCTCCCAAATCCAAGCCGATCGGGGCAAACAGCCGGTCCAGATGCTCCGCGACCGCAAGGCCGTCGGCCTCTAGGGCGCGAAGCAACCGTTCGGTGCGCTGCCACGGGCCCAATAGGCCCAAGTAGGCGTAGGGCCGTCCCCAGATGCGGGTCAGGATCTCCTTGTCCTGATGGAAATTGTGGGTCATCACGACGGCGTAGGTGTCCCGGTCGAAACGGACATCGCCCGGCAGCTGGTCCGGGTGGGCGCAAACAACCCTATGGGCGCCGGGAAACCGCTCGCTCCGGGCATAGGCGGGCCGGCTGTCGACCACCTCCACCTGGAAACCGGCCGAGGCGGCGCAGCGGACGAGCGGAATCGCGTCGTGGCCCGCACCGAACACCACAAGGCGAGGAGGCGGGACGACGGCTTCGACGAAAACCTGAACGCCCTCGGCCCGCCGATCGACGATCGCTTGCCGGTCCCGTACCGGCCGAACGCGGCCGTCCGGCCCGGTGATGTACAGGAAGCTGCGGGATGCGCCCGCGGTCAGCAGCGACCGGGCGTCGGCGACGACCGCCCTATCGAGTTCGGGCGCTCCGAGCGTTCCGCAGACTTCGTCTTCGTACACATAAAGCCTCGCTCCCACCGGCGGCTGCCCGCCCGGGCTATGGACCACCGCGGCCGCGGCCAGCCGCTGCCCCGCCCGCCGGGCCTTTTGAATCCGGGCTAGGCATTGGCTGACCGGAGGCAAAAGGGGCTCGATCAGCACGTCGATGCGGCCGTTGCATCCCAGTCCCAGCCCCCAGACAACGTCATCGTCCGCGGTCATGTCGAAATGCACAAGCCGCGGCCGCCCCGAACGGGCCGCCTCCCGGGCTGCTTCCTGCACTTCAAGCTCCAAGCAGCCGCCGCTGATGGCACCGCTGGCGCTGCCGTCTTCCTGCATCAGCATGCGAGCCCCTTCGCGGCGGTAGGCCGATCCGACCACGTGAACGACAGTAGCCACGGCGGCGCCGGGCAACGGCCCCGCGCACATCAGAGGATCCGCGACTTCGCACATGCCGGCTATCGCCCCCGAACAAACGCACCCCGAACACGCGGATGCGGGACCGGTGCAAAACCTGGCCCGAACTGATTGTCGTACTAGACTACGATCCGGAATACCCGTTTCCTTTCGGCCGGGAAACCGTTCTGCTTGCCGCAAGCGGCATGGTAAGATTAGTGTCGGGAAAGAGGGGGGAAAAGGCCGTGGACCAAAAAGTGGAGGCCGCAGTCCGGGAAGTCGTCGAGGCGCTCAAGCAGACCGAGGCGTACCGGGCGTGGGTGAAAGCCCGCGACGACTTGGCCAATCATCACGCGGCCCAGGTGATGCTGCGGGACCTTCAGGCGGTTCAGACCGATCTCGCCCGCAAGATCGAGAGCGGGGAACGTTTGTCTCCCGAGGACGAGCAGCGGTGGCAGCGAACTCTCGAAACGGTCGCCTACAATCCATACGTGCGGGCGGTTCTGGAGGCGGAAATGGCCATGGGGGAGCTTTTGGCGAAACTCCATCAAGCCATCGCCGCCGGGTTGGGCTTGCAACCCGAGGGAGCCGGGACGGCCCCGGATTCCGGACGGATCCCGGGGCAAGGTCCATCTCCGGCTGCGTCCCAGGCTCCACCGCCCCGCAAGAGCCGGCTTTGGGTGCCGGGTCAGCCGTGACGGGGGATCATCGCCGGGCGCCGAGGACGATCAGGACGACCCCGCCGGTGACGAGCAGCAGGCGGGCGACGGGAATTTGCCCCGCCAGCCCCGCGAGGCCGAGCAAGGTGACGGTTACGAGAATGAGCGGCCCCACCAGGCCCAGGGCCGCGTTGATCTGCACCGCCGGTTCGAGCCGGGCCAGCCGGAGCATCAAGAGGGCGGCGCTTAGCTCGATCGCCGCGGAAACGACTCGTATCATCGCCATCAGCCGTACGATCTGGGTCTCACCGGGCACGTTTCTTCCCCCGCTTTCCAAATTGGTATGAGGGGATGGGCCCGGCCATTTCATCTTCCTTCCCAAATCGCTCCATTCCGGCGGCCGCTCGAACGGCAACCTCGGGCAGGAGAGCTCCAGCCGGCAGGCGAAGTGTTGCCCAAATTCTTCAAGCGAGCCAGTTCGAGCTACGAGGAGCTGAGACGAGTTGAGAGACACAAAGCTCTTGTTGCCCGAAAGCGAGATCCCCCGTCAGTGGTACAACATCGTCGCAGACTTGCCTACACCGCCGCGACCGCCTCTTCACCCGGCCACCAAGCAGCCCCTGAAGCCCGAAGACTTGGCGGCGCTGTTTCCGATGGCCCTCATTGAGCAGGAAGCCAGCGCCCAGCGGTGGATTGATATCCCGGAGGAGATTCTGAACGTTTATCGCCTCTGGCGGCCGACGCCTCTGTTTCGGGCGCACCGGCTGGAGCAGGCGCTGGGCACCCCGGCTAAGATCTACTACAAGTACGAGGGCACCAGTCCCGCCGGCAGCCACAAGCCCAACACGGCGGTGGTTCAGGCGTACTACAACAAGCGGGAAGGGGTGCGGCGGCTCGCGACGGAAACCGGCGCGGGCCAGTGGGGAAGCGCCTTGAGCTTGGCATGCAGCTTGTTCGGCCTGGAATGCACGGTGTACATGGTTAAGATCAGCTACGAGCAAAAGCCGTACCGCCGCTCCCTCATGCAGGTGTGGGGGGCGGAGGTCATCGCCAGCCCGAGCAACCGCACGCAGGCCGGGCGCGCCATTCTCGAACAGGATCCCGATTCCCCGGGAAGCCTCGGCATCGCGATAAGCGAGGCGGTGGAAGATGCGGCTGGCCATGAGGACACGAAGTACTCCCTGGGCAGCGTTCTGAACCACGTACTGTTGCACCAGACGGTCATCGGGCTTGAGGCCAAGAAGCAGCTGGCCCTCGCAGGGGACTATCCCGATGTGGTGATCGGTTGCCACGGTGGCGGCAGCAACTTCGGCGGTCTGGCCTTTCCGTTTATCGCCGACCGCATCGCGGGCCGCGAGCTGCGGGCGGTGGCGGTGGAGCCCGCCGCGTGCCCGACCTTGACCCGGGGGCCCGCGGCCTACGACTTCGGCGACACAGCCCAGATGACGCCCCTTTTGTACATGCACACGCTGGGTCACAGCTTCATGCCGGCGGGTATTCACGCGGGCGGACTGCGTTATCACGGCGCGGCTCCGCTGGTCAGCCACTTGGTGGAGCTTGGGCTGGTGGAGGCGAAAGCGTATCCGCAGCGGGCCGTGTTCGAGGCGGCCGTCCAGTTTGCCCGGACGGAAGGATTGTTGCCCGCACCCGAATCGGCCCACGCGGTGAAGGCGGCCATCGATGAAGCTTTGGCTGCCAAAGAGGAGGGCCGGGAGCGGACGATTCTCTTCGGCCTGAGCGGCCACGGGCATTTCGATCTGGCGGCCTACGATGCGTACTTGGCCGGCCGGCTGGAAGACTTTGAGCTGCCCGAGGAGGCCATCGCCAAAGCCCTGGCCGAAGTTCCCAAAGTCTGACAGGACCCGGGCCGACCGTGTGCCACCGTGTGGATGGCGCACGGCTCGGTGAAGCGGAAGGAGTCGGGGAAATGCTGGATGTGCTGCGGGCCGTCGACCCTGAGATCGCGGAGGCCATCGAAGGGGAGCGCCGGCGGCAAAACACCCACATCGAGCTCATCGCCTCGGAGAATTTCGTCAGCGAGGCGGTGCTTGCAGCGCAAGGCTCGGTGATGACCAACAAGTACGCGGAAGGCTACCCGGGCCGGCGCTATTACGGCGGCTGCCAGTTCGTCGACGTGGCGGAAAGGCTGGCGATTGAGCGGGCCAAGGAACTGTTCGGCGCGGAACACGTCAACGTCCAGCCCCATTCGGGTTCCCAGGCGAACCAGGCCGTGTACTTCGCGGCGCTGGAACCCGGGGACACGGTGATGGGAATGGCTCTGCCGCACGGCGGGCACTTGACCCATGGCCATCCGGTGAACTTGTCCGGGCGGTGGTTCCGGTTCGTAGAGTACGGGGTCGATCCGGAAACCGAGCGGATCGACTACGACGCGCTGGCCGCGAGGGCCCGCGAGGTCAGGCCCAAAATGATCGTGGCGGGTGCCAGCGCGTACCCGCGGATCATCGACTTCGAGCGGCTTAGGGCCATCTGTGACGAGGTAGGCGCCGTGTTGTTCGTCGACATGGCCCACATTGCTGGCCTGGTAGCCGCGGGGCTCCATCCGAGTCCTATCCCGTACGCGGAGTACGTGACAACCACGACCCACAAGACGCTGCGGGGCCCCCGGGGCGGCCTGATTTTTTGCAAAGCCGAGTTGGCCAAGACGATTGACCGGGCGGTATTTCCGGGCGTCCAGGGAGGTCCGCTGATGCACGTCATCGCGGCCAAGGCGGTGGCGCTCAAGGAAGCTTTGACGCCTGAATTCCGGGCGTATCAGGCCCAAGTTGTCAAAAACGCCAAGGCGCTGGCACAAGCGCTTGCCGAGCGAGGATACCGCCTCATTTCCGGCGGCACCGACAACCACTTGATGCTCGTCGACGTCAAGAAATCGCGCGGGCTGACCGGCAAGGATGCTGAAACCGCACTGGACGCGGTGGGCATCACGGTGAACAAGAACACGGTGCCCTTCGACACCGAGAAGCCGGCGGTGGCGAGCGGTTTGCGGCTCGGCACGCCGGCGGTGACGACCCGGGGCATGAAAGAGCAGGAGATGGAGGAAATCGCCTCGATCATCGATCGCGTGTTGTCCAGCCCGGGCGATGAGGCGGTCATGGCGGAGAGCCGGGAGCGGGTACGGAAATTGTGCTCGGCCTACCCATTGTATGGGGGACTGTAGCCGGCTAAGCTCACAAAGGCATCTAGTGCTTGCGGTAGCGGGCAAATCCAACCGCCGGGAACTCCCGTCGAGGCCGGGTGAGCGAAGTTGGCGGTCAGGCTTTCTCCCGAAGAAGCCCGGCGAGCGATGCGGGCCAGCACGCTCGAAGGCGCCTTCGCCAGCGCGAGCGACAACGCTGCCGCGCCGTTTCTCCCGTTATACGGCTTGAGCCTGGGCGCGACATCAGCCCACATCGGGCTATTGGCCGCGCTGCCCAATCTGTTGACCAACGGGCTTCAGGTGCCATGGGCGGTACTCACCGAGCGGCTGGGCCGCCGGAATCAGGTGATGCTCTGGGGCGCAGTGGGGAGCCGGGTTCTCTGGCTCCCCTTGGTGCTTTTGCCGTGGCTGGGTCTTGGGTCGCTGGCGGTTCCCGCGTTGCTGGTGGCGGTCGGCCTCCGGGCGGCGGTGGCGGGGATGGTGGGTCCCGCCTGGACGTCGCTGATGGCCGACCTGGTGCCGCGACGGTTGCGGGGGATGTACTTCGCCAACCGCAACATCGTGGCGAACGTGTCCGCTCTGTCGGCGATTGTTTTGGCCGGGATTTTGGTCGAAGCCGGCGGGGATCCAGGCGGGTACCAGCTCGTATTCGGCTTTGCGGTCTTGACCGGGCTGATCGCCGGGGCGTACATGCGGCAAATGCCCGACCTGCCATGGGAAGGACGACCGACGACGGCGGCCCAAGGGCGTGGCTCGCGACGGACGTGGTTTGGCTGGCTAGAAGACCGCAATTTCAACCGGTACTGCTCCGCGTCGTTTCTGTGGGCGCTGGCGGTCAACTTGCCGGCGCCCTTGTTCGCCGTATACTACGTGACGCATCTTGGCGGCACTCCGGCCGGGTGGGGGCTGGTGACGGCCGCGAATGTTGCCGCTACGGTCCTTGGCCAGCGCTATTGGGGCCTGCTCAGCCAGCGCTTCGGGGAAAAGCAGGTCATGCTCGTATCGGGCGCCGGGGCGTGCCTGTTGCCTCTGCTGTGGCTCGCGGCGCCGTCGGCGCTTTGGGCTCTGGCGGTCAACGGCCTGGGCGGTTTCGTTTGGGCCGGCTATAACCTCGCCAACTTCAACCTCCTCCTCAGCCTCGCGCCGGCGGTGCGCCGCACTACGTTCGTCGCGATCTACAACACCATCATCGGCCTGGGAGCGGCCCTAGGGCCGCTCATCGGCGGTTATCTGGCCGACCTGGCAGGGATTCCGGTGGTGCTGCTCATCTCAGGGGTCTCCCGGTTCTTCGCACTTTGGGTGTTCTCCCGCCGCGTCGAGCAGCGGACCCGTCCGATGACCGCTGCGGACTTCCTCCCGCTCTGGGTGAAGATGTGGCGCCAGACTGGGACTCGGGCGGTGCTGGCCCGGGTACGGTTGTCGCTCCGGCGACCCCGTCCCCGGCGGCGGCAGCTGGACCGGTTGGCCCCCTCTCCCCGGCGGTCGCTGCCGAATGAGACCTCCCGGGATCGGCCGAACGGCAACGATGACCAGTGAGTCCAAGGCCGCCCCGAGCCGATTCGTTGCGTCCGCCCGGTGCCTTCGGGTATAGTGGGAAAAGGCGAAGGCTTGGGCTGGGAGGCGTCTTTGGTGCTGGACATCAAGCTGATCCGGAGCAATCCCGATCTCGTGCGGGAGGCCATGCGCCGCCGGGGCGAGACGGTTCCTTTGGATGAACTGCTGGCGCTGGATGAGCGGCGGCGGGCGCTTTTATCCGAGGCCGAACAGCTCAAGGCCCGGCGCAACCGGGCGTCGGAGGAAGTGGCCCGGGCGAAGCGGGCGGGTGAAGACGCCGGGCATCTCATCCAAGAGATGCGGGCGGTCGGCGACCGCATCCAGGCGCTGGACGATGAGGTGCGGGAGGTGGACCGGCGGTTAAACGAGCTGCTTTTGGCCATCCCCAACATCCCTCACGAATCGGTGCCGTACGGAGAAAGCGAGGCGGACAACGTCGAGGTCCGGCGGTGGGGCGAGCCGCGCCGGTTTGGCTTCGATCCCAAGCCCCACTGGGACGTCGCGGCAAGGCTTGGCATTTTGGACTTCGAACGGGCGGCGAAGGTTGCGGGCGCCCGGTTCGCCGTCTACCGGGGCGCCGGAGCTCGCCTTGAGCGGGCGCTCATCAACTTCATGATCGATGTGCACACCCAGGAGCACGGCTACACCGAAATTTTGCCGCCGTTTTTGGCCAACGCGGCCGCGATGACCGGTACGGGCCAGCTGCCCAAATTTGCCGAAGACATGTTCCGCTGTGAGGGGACGGATCTGTACCTCATCCCGACGGCGGAAGTGCCGGTGACCAACCTGCACCGGGACGAAATTTTGGACGCCGACGAGCTGCCGCTCTATTACGTGGCCTATTCGGCCTGCTTCCGGGCGGAGGCGGGAGCCCACGGGCGGGACACCCGGGGTCTCATCCGGCAGCACCAGTTCAACAAGGTGGAGCTGGTCAAGTTCGTCCGGCCCGATACGTCTTACGACGAGCTGGAACGGCTGGTGGCCGATGCGGAAGACATCCTTAAGCGGCTGGGGCTTCCGTACCGGGTCGTGCAGATGTGCACCGCGGACGTAGGCTTCGCCGCGGCCAAAAAGTACGACCCGGAAGTTTGGATGCCAAGCTACGGCCGGTACGTGGAAATCTCTTCGTGCAGCAACTTTGAGGACTTCCAGGCCCGCCGGGCCAACATCCGCTTCCGCCCGGCGCGCAAGGCGAAACCCGAGTTCGTCCACACGCTCAACGGATCGGGGCTTGCCGTCGGCCGGACCCTGGCGGCGATTCTCGAAAACTATCAGAACGAAGACGGAAGCGTGACCGTGCCGGAAGCCTTGCGTCCGTACATGGGCGGGTTGGAGCGCATCGAGCCCGAACGATGATTCGGACGTGTGCCCCCGGGGGGCGGGGCATCCCCGGCCCTTCCGGGGGCCGAAGTGCGGGAAGACTTGCTATTGGCGGAAGGGGTGGGATTCGAACCCACGGAGAGCTTGCGCCCTCGGCGGTTTTCAAGACCGCTGCCGTCGGCCGCTTGGCTACCCTTCCGCGCCCGCCTGCCAGCGCCCGACCGCTAGCATGGCCATTGTACCGCGCTCCTGCCGTCCCTGTCCAGGGAGGTGGCCGCGCCGGGCCTTGCCTGTATCACTCTGCCCCAGGGAGCCGTCCTGATTGCAGCCAGCTGCCCAGGACCATCCCCGCCAGCACTGCGGCCCCAGCGACCGCCAGGCTCACGGAAGCGTAGAGCGCGGCGGCCGAAAAAGAGCGCTCTCGAAGAAGGTTAATCGTCTCCCAAGCAAACGTGGAAAATGTCGTGAAAGAACCCAGGAATCCGGTTCCCACGGCAGCCGCCCACAGCACCCGGTCTGAAAGGACGGTCAGGAAAAACCCGAGGGCGAAAGCCCCGAGCATATTGACAATGAAGGTTCCCCAAGGGAGAACCGCATTTGGAGCCTGCTCCTGAATGAACCGCCCGAGCCAAAATCTCGACAGGGCACCCAGCGAACCTCCGATGGCGATGACGACAGCGGCTTTCATGTGGCAGACTGTGTCCCTCCATTCCCGGTGTGCATCGCCCTAGACCACTATAGCCCTGCGCAAAGAGCGGGTCAAACCTCTGCTGCCCCGGGCCGAGCCTTTCTGGGACCGGGAACTTCCGGGTGAATCCCGTTCGCCCGGAACGGCCATGCTACCGGTGCTTCTCCGATGCTGGGCCGGTTGGGACGGGAACGGGATGAACAAGCGGCAGCTCGTACACATCGCCGTACTGGCAGCGGTACCGTTCGTGATGGTCTTGGGCAACTCGATGCTCATTCCCGTCTTTCCGCAGCTCAGGCAGGCCATGGATCTGACCTCGTTCCAGGTCGGCCTCCTCGTAACCGCATTCTCAGTGCCCGCGGCCATCGTCATTCCGGCGGCGGGGGTTTTGTCCGATCATATCGGGCGGCGCAAGGTCATCGGTCCGGCCCTCATCGTGTACGGCGCCGGCGGGCTCATCGCTGGCTTGGCCGCGGTGCTCGTGAGCGAGCCGTATCCGGTGGTGCTGGCTGGGCGCATCGTGCAAGGCGTCGGCGCGGGCGGCACATACTTGCTGGCCGTAGCCCTTGCCGGGGACATCTTCCGAACCGGCGGCCGCACGCAAGTACTCGGAATTTTGGAGGCGGCGAACGGGCTCGGCAAGGTGACAAGCCCCATCCTCGGCGCCCTGGTGGGCCTCATATCCTGGTGGGCACCCTTTTTCGTGTATGGGCTGCTGGCCATTCCAGCAGCGCTGGGCGTTTGGTTTCTCGTGGATGAACCGCCGCTGGAGAAAGGCCGCGGCCTGCGGGAGTACGGCCGGGCTCTGAAGCGGATCTTTCGCGAGCGCGGAGGAACCCTCTGCGCGACGTATGGGGTTGGCATGACAGTCTTGTTCGTACTGTTTGGAGCGCTGTCGTTCGTCGCCGACGAGTTGCCGCGGCGCTACGGCATCAGCGGGCTCGCAAGCGGCCTTGTACTGGCCCTGCCGGTGGGGACGATGGCGGTCACCGCCTATGTCGCGGGAACATACTTCCAGCACCGGATGGCCATGTTGAAACCCGTTATCGTAGGCGGAACGGCGCTGGCCGCAGCTTCATTGGGAGTCTCAGCCCTTTGGGAGTCGCTGGTGCCGTTCATAGCGGCCTTGAGCGTGCTGGGTATCGGCATCGGATCGGTGTTGCCCGCAATCAACACGTTGGTCACCAGCGCCGCCGACCGGACGGAACGGGGCCTGGTCACATCCCTTTACGGCGCGGTGCGGTTTGCCGGCGTCGCCCTCGGTCCGCCGGCGTTTGCGATGGCCTTGGAGCTGGGACGGGCCGCGATGCTCGTTGGTGCGGCGGCTTTGGCCGCAGCGGCATTGGCGCTCGGGTGGTGGGCCATCAAGCCTGGCGTGTTGCTGGAAGCCCAAAAGGCCGACCGGCCGGTCGGTGAGCGGCCAGCGGGTGACGGGCAAGACCGGGAAGGGACGCGCCCGGCGTTGAGGGAACTTGAGAGAAAGGGGTGAAGGAAGGGGGAGCAGACCATGTCCGGTCGCCAGCCGCCCGAGCTTGCGGAGTTTGTCAGGTTGTTCAACGCCGGCCGCTACTTCGAGAGCCATGAAGTGCTGGAGGAAGTTTGGAACCTCAACCGGAGCAACCGGTTTTACAAGGCCCTCATCCAGATGGCCGGAGCGCTCCACCACTGGGAGGAAGCTAGCTACTTTTGGGCTGAGAGCTTGTTCCGGGGTGCGGCGGACTTGCTTGAACCGTACCGGCCCCGCCATGCGGGCCTGGAGGTGGACGGGCTCATCCAGCTTTTGCGCACGTGCGCGGATATCGCTCGCGCGAAGCGCCGGGATCGGGACGGCGAGTACAAGTTGCCGCCGCTCGTCTTGACTCTCGAACGGTAAACCGCGAGCTCAGGTGGAGGGGCCTCAGCTTGGGCGAAGGGGCGTTAGCCCATGCGCAGGCCGAGGAAAAAGCCGACCACGAAGCTGCCGGCCACGGGAATGAGCGCGTCGAGGGAATGGGCCCATTCGGTCAAGATAGCCAGAATGCCCCCGGATTCTTCCACAGTGCGCACGTAGAGGTCTTCAAACGTATCCCAGTGGATGGTGATCAGGCCAAAGTGCTGCAAAGCCAGGGCGGTCAGCACCGCGACGCCTCCAAGGAGGAGAGCGGCCTTGAGCGCCTTCTTGAGGGTGAACCCGAGCGCCACGCCGAGCAGGGTTCCCAGGGCGAGCTGCTCGCCGAGGACGGGCCAGTCAATCTCCGCCAGCAAACAGGCCACCTCCCGGAGACTCGTTCCCCCAACGGTAGAAAAAGACCGGCGCACCGAGCGCCGGCTAAGCGTGGCGGAGGAGGAGGGATTCGAACCCTCGGCAGGGGTTTTAGCCCCTGCTACGGTTTAGCAAACCGCTCTCGTAGGCCTCTTGAGTACTCCTCCGCGGTGACTAGTTTTGTCGCCAGTATATCACATCCGCTCGCCGGCGTCAATTTGCCGGCGCCCGGGCGCCGGGTGACCGCCGGGAACGGGAAGCCCCAGCGAAGCCCGGTCCAGAGGGCTTCTCCGGGCTGGGAAGCGGGATGCCGGCGGGAGCGGCACGAGGGAGGTTCCGGCACACATGAGGGCAGATGCTGCCATCCAAGGGGAGCGATTTCGGCTGCGCCCGCTGCGGAAAGAAGACCTGCCGCGGCGGCTGGAAATGATTAACGATCCCGGCGTGCAGCGGCTCTGGATCGGCCTGCCGGCGGACAAAAACGATTTGGATGCCCTGGAAATGTGGTTTTACATGGTAAGCGAGGACCCCTACAGCGAGCAGTGGGCTGTCGAAACGCTGGACGGGCGCTACGTCGGCGACATCGACCTGCACAGCATCGACGCGTCCCGCAGGGAGGCGTGGCTGTCGCCCATGATCGGCGATCCGATCGCCTGGGATCGGGAGTCCCGGCGAGATATCCTGGTGACCGTCCTGAGGTACGCCCTACATGACAAGGACTTGCACAAAATCAGCATTCAGATGCCCGACAGCGATCGGGAAGGTGTCGAGCTCCTGCAGGAGCTGGGGTTCCGGATTGTGGATCAAGCGGAGCTGGACATCTTCGACGGGGTCAACGAGCTGACGCTGGAGCTTTTGGCAACGGACTTTTCTCCGTAACCGGGCGGTGGCCGAGGGGAGGCGCGTCCACCCGCACGATGGGGGATAAGAAGGGCTCGAGATTGCGGGCGAGTAAGATCTGGGACAAAAAAGGGGTTGGGAACCGTGGACTGGCGTGCCGTCTTTGAGCGGGCGTTGCCTTACGAGCAATATTTGCAGGCCCACGGCACCGCCGCCCACCGGGAACGGTGGCAGGCGGTGTACGACCGGGTGAGGTTGACCGACGCCCAGCGGGAGCTTTTGCGCGGCTTCACCCGGCGCATGAACGTCCTGGTGCTGGCCGGGACATGGTGCGGCGACTGCGTCAACCAGTGCCCCATCCTGCAACGCGTCGCGGAAGCCGCCGGCGTCATCGACCTGCGGTTTTTCGACCGGGATGCGGATGCGCACGTGACCGGACAGCTCAAGGTCAACGGCGGCTCCCGGGTGCCGGTGGCGGTCTTCTTGAGCGAGGACTTCTTCGAATGCTCCCGATACGGCGACCGGACGCTTGCATTTTATCGCAAGCTGGCTCGGGAGCAGCTGGGCCCCTCGTGCCCGGCGGGTATCGCGCCTCCCAGCGATGACGTCCTGGCGGAAGCGACCCGGGAGTGGCTGGCGGAGGTGGAGCGGGTCCAACTCATGTTGCGCCTCTCGCCCCGGCTCCGGGAGAAATACGGAGACTAGCGCCGCGTCCGGCTGCCTTGACGAAGCCGGAAATAAAGGGTATAGTAATAGACAACAATGGTTTTATTAGCAATCATTTCCGGTGAGTGCTAGAGGAGGCCGCGCCCGCGCCTCTGAACCGCCGGCTTGCTCCGCATCGCCATCCCGCAGGCGGAATCAAGGCCCGTGCGCGCCGTGCGGGATACGCATCGACCGTCCGTTTGCCCGTTTCTTTCATGTTTGCCTCAAGTGTTCGGTATCCCCGGCCGCGACGCGCCGGTCCGGTCGATCGAGTTGGTTCCAGTGTTCAGTCCGGGAGGTGATGGGGAATGCCCCCTGCGTTCAGCGTGCTGTTTCTCGGCTCCTACCCGCCGCGGCAGTGCGGCATCGCTGCCTTTACCCACGATTTGGCGAGCGCGTTGGGGAAAGAGTCCGGCTGCAGCTTTCAGGTGGCAGCCGTCACGCCGCCCGGGCGGTCGTATGACTACCCGCCCGAAGTGGCCTTCGAGATCCGGCAGGATCAGGCCGCGGACTACCGGCACGCGGCGCTTCTGGCCAACCGATCGCCGGCCGACGTATTGTCGGTTCAGCACGAGTTCGGCCTGTTCGGGGGGCCGGCGGGAAATTACGTGTCGGAGATGCTGCGCCACGTGGAGAAGCCCGTGGTGACGACGCTGCACACCGTCCTCGGGCGCCCGTCGCCCGAGTACCGGTCGGCGACGCTGGAACTCATCCGCTATTCGGACCGTCTGGTGGTTATGAGTGAAGTGTCCCGCCGGATATTGATCGAGCGATACGGCGCGCCTGCCGACCGGATCGTCCTCATCCCCCACGGCGTGCCGGAAATGCCCGAGGCAGATCCGGAGGCGCTCAGGCGGGAGTTGGGCCTTGAAGGGCGGTTTGTGGTTCTGACCTTCGGGTTGCTCAGCCGCAACAAGGGCATCGAACTGGTGCTCGAGGCGCTGCCGGCAGTAATCGGCCGGCATCCCGAAGTGCTTTACGTCGTGCTGGGAGCCACCCACCCGGAGGTGAGGCGGCGGGAAGGCGAAGGGTACCGGCTGTTTCTCGAAGGCAAAGTGCGCGAATTGGGGCTTTCGGATCACGTTCGGTTCATCAACCGGTTCGTCGACTCCGACGCGTTGATCCGCTACATTCAGGCCAGCGACGTGTACGCGACGCCGTATCTCAACGAGGAGCAGGTAGTCAGCGGCACCCTGTCCTATGCGCTGGCCATGGGCAAGCCCATCGTCTCCACGCCGTACTGGTACGCCCGGGAGCTGTTGGCCGAGGGACGCGGGATGCTGGTGCCCTTCGGAGACGCCCCAGCCATGGCCCGGGCCATCGCCCGCCTGGTGGAGGACGAAGAAACGTATGGGCAAATCGCCCTCGCTGCCAAACGCTACGGCCGGAGGATGATGTGGCCGGAGGTGGCCCGTCAATACGCCTGGATCTTCGGGGAGGTGGCCGCCGCAGCCGGCGGCCGGCGGGCGCCGGTTTGGCCGTCGGCTGAGGTGGTGTCGCCTTTGGCGCTGCCCGAGGTGCGGCTCGACCATTTGCACCGCCTGTCCGATGAGACGGGTCTCATCCAGCACGCCACCTACGGCGTGCCCGATCCGAAGTTCGGATATAGCTCCGACGACGCGGGCCGGGCGCTGGCGGTTCTGTTGTTCGTGTACGAGCGGCAAGGGGGTGCGGACGCGCTGGCGCTCGTGGCCCGGTACATGACGTTTTTGCGTTACGCCCAAACGGACGACGGCCATTTCCATAACTTCGTCGGCTACGACCGGCGGTTTTTGGACGATCGGGGAAGCGAGGATACGCTGGGGCGGGTCGTCTGGGGTCTTGGCCACGTCGTCCGGGCGGCTCCGGACGCGGGCATGCGCCGTCTGGCCCGCCAGATGATGGAGGAGGCTCGCCCGCATCTGGAGCGGCTTACGTACCCCCGGGCCAAGGCGTACGCGATCATGGGCCTTGTCGCCTTTCTCGAAGCCCATCCGGACGCCAGGCCGTGGCGGGCGCTCGTTGCGCGGCTGGGAGAGGACCTGGCAGATTTGTACGAAGAGAACGCCCGGCCCGGTTGGGAGTGGTTTGAACCGACGCTGACCTACGGCAACGCCAAGCTGTGCGAGGCGCTGTTGGCCGCCCATCAGGCCACCGGCGACGAGCGGCTGCGCCGGGTGGGCCTGTTGAGCCTGGACTTCCTCTGGGACTACCTGTGGAACGGCACGTACATCGACCTGGTGGGCAACCAAGGATGGGCGTCCCGGGACGGGAATCGCGCGGTGTTCGGCCAGCAGCCCATCGACGCAGGGTATTTGGTGGAAGCGTGCGTGAGGGCCCACGCCGTCACCGGCGACGTCCGGTACGCCCGGGCGGCCCGCCACGCCTTTGAGTGGTTTTTCGGCCGCAACCGGCTGGGACAGCCGCTTTACGAACCGGACAGCGGCGCTGTTTCCGACGGGCTGGATCCCGAAGGAAAAAGCCCCAACCAGGGCGCCGAATCAGTCATTTGTTACTTGCTGGCCAGGTTGGCGATGGACCAGCTCTCGGAGGTGCCGGCCGACGGGCCGGAGCCGGCTGTTGCCCCGGTCCACGCCGTCCGGCAAGAAGGCCCGGTGCCGGTGCAGGCCGACCAGGCGGTATAGAGGTGATGGACGTGAGCCGACCTAACTTGGTCGCGGTGGTCATCGCAGGCGGCAGCGGCACGCGCTTTTGGCCGCTGAGCACGCCCGATCGTCCCAAGCAGTTCCTGCACTTGTTCGGCGATCAGACGATGCTTGAGCATACGGTGGACCGGCTGAAGGGTCTGGTGCCGCCCGAGCGCATCTTGATCGTCACCGGCCGCCGGTTCACCAATACGGTTCGGGAGCTTTTGCCGGCCATCCCGCCGGCCAACATCATCGGGGAGCCGCAAGGCCGGGACACCGCAGCGGCGCTCGTGCTCGCAGGCCTAGTCTGCCGGCAGCGCTGGGGCGATCCGGTCATGGCCGTTTTGCCCGCCGACCACGTCATTGAGCCGACCGGAGCCTTGCATGAGGCGGTGCGTTCCGCTGCGGCGGCAGCCGGGCGGGACCGGCTATACACGTTCGGCATTCGGCCTGATCATCCGGCCACGGGCTACGGTTATCTGCAGGCCGGGGAACCGGTCTTGGAGGACGGCCTCGTCCACCGCCGGGTAGTGCGGTTTCGGGAAAAACCGTCCCGGGAGGTGGCTGAAGAATATTTGCGGACCGGCGGGTACTTTTGGAACAGCGGGATGTTCGTCTGGTCCACCGGAGCATTTCTGCGGGCGGTGGAGCGCCACTTGCCGGAGCATGCCCGCTTGCTCTTTCCGCTCGAACGCTGGGTGGACGAAGCCGAATGGGACGAGCGGTTGGAAGACGCCTTCGGTCGGGTGCCCCGGATCTCAGTGGATTACGGCGTCATGGAGAAGGCCGCCGAGGTGTACATGGTGGAAGCGCCGTTCCGGTGGAGCGACGTAGGAGGCTGGCCGGCCTTGGCGCCCTTTCTCACCGGCGACGGGAAGGGGAACGCGGTGCGCGGGCGGGTCCACTCGTGGAACGCCGAAAAAAACATCGTATTTTGCGAGGACGACGCTGAAGTGGTTGCCTTGGTCGGCGTGGAAGACCTGATCGTGGTCCGGGCCGGCAAGCGGACCTTAGTGGCCCGCAAAGATCGGGCCGAGGACATCAAACGGCTGGTCGAGAGTCTGCAGCTGCGAGGCAGCCTTTGAGCAGCCAATAGCGGTGCTTTTGGGCGATTCCCGGAGCCAAATCGGGGCTTCGGCGGGCGTGAGCGCAAGGCAGGAGGGCAAACCGTGAGCAATCGTCTGGCGTGTTTCAAGGCGTACGACGTCCGGGGCGTCGTCCCCGGCGAATTGAATGAAGATTTGGCGTACCGCATCGGTAGGGCGTATGCGGAAGTGATTTCGCCGCGCCGGGTGGCGGTGGGGCGGGACGTGCGCCCGTCCGGGGAGTTGCTTGTGGAGGCCCTGTCCCGGGGACTGGCTGACGGGGGCGTAGATGTGCTGGACATCGGCGTCGTCGGCACCGAGCAAGTGTACTTCGCCACGTTTCACTGGGGCCTTGATGGGGGGATCATGGTCACCGCCAGCCACAATCCGCCGGAGTACAACGGCATGAAGTTCGTCCGGCAGGAGGCCATTCCCATCAGCGGCGACAGCGGACTGTTCGATATCGAAGAGCGGGCCCGCCGCGGGGCGTTTCCGCCCCCCATCATCAGGGGCCGGGTGAGCCGCGCGGACGTCTCAGACGAGTACATCGAACATTTGTTGACATATGTGGACGGCTCGCGGCTAGCGCCGTTTCGCATCGCCTGCAACCCGGGCAACGGCTGCGCCGGGCCCGTCCTTGAGCGACTCGGAGCCCGGCTGCCGTTCCGACTGGTCACCCGGTTCGCCGAGCCTGACGGGACGTTTCCTAACGGCGTGCCCAATCCCCTGTTGCCTGAAAACCGGTCGGCGACGGCGGACCTCGTGCGGGAAAGCCAGGCCGATTTCGGCGTCGCATGGGACGGCGACTTCGACCGGTGTTTCCTGTTTGATGAGCAAGGTCAGTTCATCGAAGGGTACTACATTGTGGGGCTGCTGGCCCAGGCCATATTGCGCCGGCACCCGGGCGCGACGATCCTGCACGACCCACGTCTTGTGTGGAACACGGTGGACATCGTCCAGTCCATGGGCGGCCGACCGGTGATGAGCAAAACCGGGCACGCGTTCATCAAAGAACGGATGAGGCAAGAGGATGCGGCCTACGGCGGCGAGATGTCCGCCCACCATTATTTCCGGGATTTTCGCTACTGCGACAGCGGCATGATCCCCTGGCTGCTCGTGGCCCAGTTGTTGTCCGAGACTGACCGGCCCTTGTCCGCCCTGGTCGCGGAGCGCATCGAAAAGTATCCGGTCAGCGGCGAGATCAACCGGCGGCTGGCCGATCCGGACGCCGCGCTGGCGCGCCTTGAGGAAACGTACGCCAGGGGAGCGCTGGCGGTGGATCGCACCGACGGCATCAGCATGGAATTCGAGCGGTGGCGGTTCAATGTGCGCAAGTCCAACACCGAGCCGTTGGTCCGGTTAAACGTGGAAACCCGGGGCGACCGGACGTTGCTCGCGGAAAAAACAGCCGAGCTCCTGGAAGTCCTCGGAGGTGAGGCGTGAAGTCGGGTCAGCGCGCGAGGCCGGTTCGAGAGAGCCGCATCCTCACGTCCACTTCGACTTCTGCCTGCGCGTAGAGATCGTCCCAGCGGTCGGCCACCCGCCGCCACGCGTCGGGCGAACGGCGGTAGAGGTGCTCGGCGAACCCGAAGATGTCTGCTCTCAGTTGCTGCAGGCGGGATACGGTCCGGCGAATCTCCTGGGCGATGGCATCGGCTACGGCCTGTTCCAGTTGAGGCCAGTAGGGATCATCGGACAAGGGCGTTAGGGCGCCGGCCTCATAGATGGATCCCTCGCCTTCCACCCGGATGACGAGGCGGAGCGAATCATCACCGGGCTCGGCGTCCAGACTGGACCGGGTGTGCAATATACTGACGGTCACCGTGCGGTCGGGATCCGCCGGGTACGGTACGGAGATAAATCCTTGGGAGCCACCCCGGATCCAGGACACGCCGCGCGCGTCCGGGCCTTGGACGGCTCCGACTAACCGATCCCCGTTGAAGACGGCCATACCGATGATCTCGATCTCATTGGGCAAGGTTTCGCCCGGGGCGGAGGGCGGTTGGCCGGCAGCGGGCTGTTGCTCAAATCCGGCCGGAACCCGAGCCGTGAGGGGATTGATGCGCCGCACGAGGGGCGCGGCCGCGTCCCGGCGCGGGGATAGAACCCACTGGACCAGCTGATAAACGTGGGCCTGATAGGCGACGTCGATGCGCTGCACGTGCCGGATGATGCCGATTACTGCTGAACCCGGCAACGGATCCAGTACCGGCTGGCTGTCCATAAACTGTTGGGCGGGGCCTTCGCTGACGACCACCACGGTTCCCGGCCGCACTTGCGGATGGCGCAGCGCCCAAGCGAAGACGGGGCCGGCTCCGGAGCGGGCCACTTCCTCACCCACAACGATAACCCGCATATGATCAAGGCGCGTCTGCCGCGGGACCTGGCGTCCGATCGCGCTCAAAGCCAGCTGCAGGGAGGCGGCACGAGAGCTGATCAGGTAAAACGGCGTGCCGCTCGATGGGCCCACGCCGGAACCGCTGGCCTGCGCCGACAAGTGCGCGGGCAAGGCGATCATCTGCGTGACTACCCATTGGTCCGGATCCGCGGGGTCCAAGTCCACTCCGAGCATCATCACAAACGCCGTTTCTTCGATCGGTGAATGGTCCCAACATCCCCCCGCCACAATAGCCAGTGCGGCGAGCCCCGCGACGGCCATTATCCGGAGTCTCACGGTCGCTCACCTGGCCGGGGTCCCTTGGGCTGGGGCTTTTGCCCCGGCGGCTGGCGGCGCAATTGGCCCGGCCGGGCCGTGTACCAAGGGCGCATCTGGTGCCACCACACCGGCCCCCGGAAGGTGGCGTCCTGCAACCCCTTGAACCAGACGGGAATGACGGGCGTCAGGTAAGGGACGCCGTACGACCGGGAGCTCACTAAAAGTCCCACCACCAGCATAAACCCGAAGAACACGCCGAACAGGCCAAGCACGCCGGCCAGCGCCATCATGGGAAATCGCAACAGACGGATCGCGTTGGCCAGCGGGGTGGCCGGGATGGCGAAGGTGGCGATGGCGGTCATGCCCACGACCACGATCATCAAAGGGCTGACAAGCCCCGCCCGGACCGCGGACTCACCGATGACGAGCACGCCGACGATGGACAAAGCCTGCCCGAACTGCCGGGGCATGCGCAACCCTGCTTCCCGCAACACCTCAAAGGCCATCTCCATCAAAACGGCTTCGATGATGGGCGGAAATGGGATGCCCTCCCTTGAAGCCGCAATGGTGAACAAAAGCCGCGTCGGCACAAGCTCGTGGTGGTAGGAGATGAGAGAGACGTAGATGGACGGCGCCATTAGGCCGACCGCAACCGATATCCACCGGACCATGCGCGTGAAAGAAGCGTAGAAAAATCGCTGGTGGAAGTCGTCGCTGGACTGCAGCAGCGCGGAGAACGTGCCGGGCATCACCAAAGCCAGTGGAGAACCGTCGACCAGGATCGCCACGTTGCCTTCGAGCATCATGGAGGCTACCCGGTCGGGCCGCTCCGTCGTAACCGTGCTGGGGAAAGGAGAAAGCGGGTTGTCGGACGTCAACTCGTCTACGTGGTTGATGCCCAATACCCCGTCGATGTCCACCGACCGCAGGCGATGCCGCACCTCCGCCACCAACTCGTTCCGGGCGATGCCCGCTAAGTACAAGAGTCGAACCTGGGTGCGGGTTTGCTCCCCCAGTACGAACTGCTCCGAGCGAAAGCGATGGGTGCGGAGCCGCCGGCGCACAAGGGCGAGGTTGGTGGCCAGATCCTCGGTGAACCCTTCCCGGGGTCCGACCTCCGTCGGCTCGGTTTGTACCTGCTCTACGGCCCGTTTGGCCCAGTTCCGAACGTCATACGCGGTGGCACCCTCTCTATCCCGCAACAGGACGCAGTGTCCCAGCAACAACGCGCTGGCCGCGCCATCCAGCGTCTCAAGGCGCGATTGCTGGGCGGGAAACGGTTCTCGGGCCTTCGCGGACGGTTCCCGGGTCAACGGAGCGATGATATGTTCTGCCACCTGGTTCTGGTCGACGAGGCCGTCGATGTAAACGAGGATGGCTTGACTTTCGGCCCCATCGATGGGGCGGATTACGAGCTCCGGTGGCTCGCCCAACAGGCGGCGAATGTGCTCAGCGTCGCGGCGCGCGTTCCCCGACAGGCGCTCGGAGCGGCTCCCGCGGCGCTCGTCCTGTTCATCCCTCCTGCTGTCGAGCTCGGCGGACCGGCGCCGCGCGATCCTGAAGACGCGCCTTAGCCTCCGGCCCACCCAGCCGCCAAGCCCGCTCATCCCTGGGTTGATTGCCCTCCCCGAAGCAAAGCGATCAACAGCAACAGCGCGGGGGCAAGTTCAAACGGCAAGGCGTAGCGCAGATACGATTCGGGGCGGAAGAAGTTCAGTACATCGGGCATGGTGGGCTGGACAATGGACGCGAGGACGAGCATGACTGCCGCCACCGGCCACGCCGCGGCCGGCACGGTCAACCGGGGCAACACGGCGCTTACGCCGAGGCACGCGCCGAAGAAAAGGACCGTCAGTCTCACCCCCAGGGTGGTGATCCAAAGAACGAGGAGCAGCCACTCAAGGCGTTCCAGGGAAAATCCCAAGGTGACGATGCGGGCCGCGGTGAGCGCGGGCATGGCCGACAAGGCAACCCCTTCCGGCCCCAGAATGGCCACCAGCAGACCCGCGCCCGCGGCAACCAAAGCGGCGCTGAGCAGCAACGAGAACGCGAGGGCTTTGGCCGATTCGGAAGGGCGGTTTAGGTAGGGCAGGGCCAGCAGACCGACGATGGCTGTCTCGCCGAATACTCCGATGCCGGCCAATGACTGGCGGAGCAGCGGCATCCAGCCTTCGGCCAAAACAGGCCCAAGCAGCCCGAGATCCGCATTGGGCAGTGCGATGGCGTAGTACGCGCCAAGCCCGACCAAGGCCAGGAAGGCCGCCATCTCGGAGATCCGCCCGATGAACTCAAACCCTTCGCGGGCCCCGACGAGGGCCAAAATGAGGAAACAGACCACGAACACGATCTGCGGCGTCCGGACGAACACCACGCTCACCAGAAAGAGCGAGAATCCTCTCACCGCGATAGCTGCCCACAAGACGAACATCGCCGTGAGCAGCAAGTTGAAGACGGTGCCGGCGTACCGGCCCAATACCGCCCGGGAGATTTCGTACACCGTTTGCTCGGGGAACCGCTGAGCAAGGCTGTGGACCGGGGCTACGATGATGCCCGCGGCCAAGGCGGAAATGAAGACCGCGAGCCACGATTCCCGCACCGGAGGAAGGCTGGAGGTGAGAGCGGGCGTGAAGGTGACGAGAAACGAGATTTGTACCGCGATTATCGCCGCGGTAACTTGCCACCACGAGATCTCGTAGCGCACCGAAAGAGGCTCCCGTCTGCATGGGATAGGCGCACGCTTCCAGTATGAACCCGGGCTCTCCGCGCTATGCGCCAATGGGGCGACTCCCGCCGGGGTGGACAAGGCCCGCGGTCCGGGAGTACACTGAGGGCGACGGCTGACGGCAGCTTTCCTGCCAGGCCGCGGTGATGGGGGGATGGGAAAGGCGATGTCGTGGTTGGTCCCTCTGGCGTCGTGCCTCATCGCGGCTGCGTTCGCCGTGGTGCTCCTGAACCAATACCGGCAGCGGCGGCGGACCCATCAGCTTATGTGGTCCATCGGCATGTTGCTGTTCGTCCTGGCCACATTCGGCGAAGCGTACGGGGCGATCTATGGCTGGAGTTCGTTCGTGTACAAGTTGTACTACTTCGCCGGTGTAGCGCTGCCCGGTGTTCTGGGAGCTGGTACCGTCTACTTGATGGCCCGGGAGCGGCCCGTTATCGGCCATGTGTACGCGGCGGCCGTGGCCGCGGTGGGCGTTTTGTTTTTGCTGGCCGTCGGCCGGGCGGAACTGAACATGGCAGCGCTGGCCGGAAGCGGCATCGCCCCTGAGCACGCAGAAATCCTTCCAGTTGCGGCCCGGCGGCCCTACAGTGTGTTGCTCTCGGCCGTCGGAGGGCTCGTCATGGTTGCCGGCGCGCTGTACTCGTGGCTCCGGCACGGGCTTACGTACAACCGACAGATTTTCCTTGGGGGCCTCGTCTTCGTCACCGGAGGCATCCTGGCTGCGCGGTTCGGGTTTCCTGCCGCGATCCCCGTCACCAACTTGCTCGGCATCATTCTCGTCTTCTCGGGCGTCATGGCCGCCGAACGGGGACGGCGGCAGTTCACGGGCCAGGCCAGCTGAACCCGGCGCGCTGGGTCTCTTCATTCGCTCCCCGTCGAGGAGGCGGCGCCCCCGCCGGCCAGTTGCGCGAGCCGGGTTTGGGCAAGGCGACAGTAGTCCTCAACAATGTCGTAGCCGACGTAATGGCGCCCGGTCTGCGCGGCTGCGAGGCACGTGGAGCCCGACCCGTTGAACGGATCGAGGACGACATCACCGACGTAGCTGTACAGCCGGATGACCCGGGTTGCGAGCTGCACGGGAAACGGGGCGGGGTGGCCCACTTTCCGGGCCGACTCGGGCGGGATCTCCCATACCGATAAGGTAGAAGCCAGAAACTCGTCCCGGGAAATGTCGCTCGTTCCCGGTTCGGGACGAGCGAACGTTTCTTTTGCAAATACGAGCAAATATTCGTGTATGTCCCTCAGGCGCGGCGCTTTGGCCGACATCCAGCTGCCCCAAGCGCAACTGCCGCTCATGCCCCTCCCCTTTTGCCAGATGACCTCACCGGCCGGCAAAAATCCGATGGCCATATGGCGGGCGTAAAAGTAGGCGTGCAACGGGATGTACGGTTTGCGGCCGAGATTGGCCACGTTGATGACGTAGCGCCCGCCTGGCTTGAGAACCCGGTACACTTCCGCACCGACCCGGGTGATCAGGTCCAGGTACTCGCCGAGGTCGAGGTTTTCGTCGTACTCCTTACCCGCGTTGTACGGCGGCGAGGTGAACGCGAGCGCCACCGACTCGTCCGGGACGTGGTGCATGTCCTCAGAAGTATGGCAGTAAATCCGGTCAGCCCATTCGGAAAGCGGCCGGGGAGGTACAGAGCGCACCGGACGGCGGCCATCGGACTCCCCGCTCGCCGATGGCCCGCCAAAGAGCGAAAGCGGCTGCTCAACCCGGTAGAGGCTGCGGCCGTAAAACGCGGCCGCGTCGTGGGATTCCCGTTTGGACGCCCCGAAAGCGTACGTCCGGGTGCCGCGCCTCACCCGTTTTCCTCCCGCTTGAGCCGGGCCGCGAACGTCTTGCGAAACTTGGCCACTTTCGGGGCGATGACGAGCCGGCAGTACCCCTGATCCGGGTTGCGCCGGAAATATTCCCGGTGGTATTCCTCGGCCGGATAAAACGCCTCCAACGGAACGACCTGGGTTACCACGGGCCCGCCCCAGGCGCCGCTTTGCTCCGCTTCCCGGATGGCTTCCAAGGCCGTTTGCCGCTGGTCTTCATCGTGATAGAGAATGATCGATCGGTACTGGGGCCCCACATCGTTTCCCTGGCGGTTGGGCGTGGTCGGATCGTGGATCGCGAAAAACACGTCCAACAGGTCGCGATACGAGATGACCCGCGGATCGTAGTGCACCTGCACAACCTCGGCATGGCCCGTCGTTCCGGTGCACACCTGACGGTAGGTGGGATGGGACACATGCCCGCCGGCGTAACCCGGCACCACCCGGTTTACGCCTTCGAGCTGCTCAAAGACCGCTTCCAGGCACCAGAAGCACCCGCCGCCCAAGGTCGCGGTCTGTTCCGTCACACCGGCCATAGGCATCGCTCCTTATCGCTGTAATTTCTTTCCCGGCCGCAGTTCCCCTTTCGCCGCTGGCGGAATTGCCGGGCGTGCGGGTAATGGCCGAGGCCGGCCCGGGGGTACTGGTTACGGCTGGGCGGTGAAAAGCTCCCGCCAGTTGCCTTCCTCGATCAACCGGTGAATTTCTTCGGGCGTGCGGCCGGTAAGTTCCGCGATGTGCTCAAGCAACGCCGGCGGCACCCACGGCGCGATCTCGTCCCCGAGCTCGCCGATGCGTTCCTCGTACTCGTCGAGGCGGTCGAGAATCCGATCGCGGGTGCTCTCCCACTCCTTCGGCCACAGCTGGTTGGCGATCTCGAGCATTTCCCGGTTGAGAGCGCGGAGCTCCGCCAAAAGCTGCCGCCGCTCCTGCATCAGCTCGTCCCACCGCGCAAGAAGCCGGGCCCGTTCAACATCGGCCGCGTTCGGATTCTGGATTTGATCCTGAACATCCGTCACCCCGGCAGCCAGCTCATCGGGCTCTGCCCCTGCCTCAGCGGTACCGTTGGGCTCTTCGGCCTTGTTTCCGGCGCCCTCCTCGTCCGACGGTACCTCGGACGCCGTGCCCCACTCAGCTGGGGCATCCTCGCCAGCGGCCCGCACCTGCGCGGCCCCGGTGCTCGCGCCGCTGTTGCCGTACGCGGTTACGGCGAGCGCTCCGATGACGAACGCCAAGACGAAACCGATCGCGAGCTTCGCCCGCATGGAAGAATTCATTCGACCACTCCTCCCGCGAGCAGTATATCGTTCGATTCCGTTCGATTCCAACGTCAAAATTATGGCAAGTCCGGGTCTTGCGCCGAGAAGGCAACCGTCCCAGCCGGCAACGGGTGCGGCGAACTGCCCCGCAAAGGTGACTTGGGCCGGCCAGCCTTACCCTGACGATGAGGCTGAAAGTTCCAAGGCCCGGTTCCGGGCCCGACTGATTCGCTCGGAGGTGAGCGGATGCGTCCGCAGGAATTCAAGAAACGGCACTTCGTGCCCTTCCAGCCGTTGAATGAGCTGGAAGAACCGGACCATTCCCATGGGATCGTAGCCGGCTTTTGCGGCCAGCCGTTGGCCCAGGTCGTCCGACTCGTGCTCCTGCTCCCGGCTCCAGCCCAGCCGCATGAGCTCGGCTGCGATCCGCGCCGCGGTGTAGAGCGCGTTTTCCTTCCGGGCGGCGTCGCCGAAGACGAGATCCAGTACGATGCTCACGCCCAGTTGCCGGGTGATAGCGTTCATCCCGTGCTTATGCTCGATGTGGGCTACCTCGTGCCCGAGGACGTTGGCCAGCGCGTCGGCGTCGTCGCCGATGTGGGAAAGAAGACCTGTCGTGACGAACACGTATCCTCCGGGGGCTGCGAAGGCGTTGACCGCGTCGGAGCGGATCACGGTGAGCTGGTACGTGATCTCCTTCCGCCCGGCGTGGGCCACGATGTCCGCGAAAATCCCATCGATCCACCGCTGGCGGGCGGGCGGCAGCCGGGCCGGCGGTCCGTACTCTTCGATGATGCTGGCCGCCACCGACTGGCCCACCGACACCTCAAATCCCGTCAAGAGCTCATCCCAAAACGTTTGCGCCGAAGCAGGCCCGGCCGGCAGGCAGACCGCAACGACGGCGATCAGCACGGCCGTACCCAGTTGCCCCGGAAAACCCGAACGCCGCAGGTTGGCGGTCATCTTCGCCATCTCCCATTCCGGAATCGGGACATCTCGAATCTGCCGGCAGGGGGTGGCCCGGTAGCGCGCTGAATCCGCTTGAAGTCGAAAGGGAGGCACGGCCCTTCCGGGCGGCGCCTCCCCCTACTGCTAGGCCCGCAATGCCGGCGTGAAAGCCTAGAAGCTGGTCCCCAGGCCTACCCGCACGGTGATGGGATGGTCGTTGCCCGACACGACGGTGTCGGCGCCGATGACGGCAAAGAACGGTTCTTGGACGGGCATGTACGCCTCGCCGCCGACGGCCACTTGAAGATCCGAGGAGTCATCGAATTCGCCGGTGAGACCGATCCAGCCGGCCAGCTCCAAGCCGCTCGCGGGATTTGTGCCGCCCCACAGGCCGATCTCCCAGGTTTCCAACGAGCTGTCGTCCAAGCCGAGCTGGCCGTAATAGCCTCGCTCAGTCCCGAACCAGGCGCTGAGGGCCAGAGTTTCCATGGCGTAATCGACCCCGATGGCCAGGTCGTCACGGATGTTGAGTTCGCCGTAGACGAAGGCGGAACTGGACTCTTCTTCCTGCAAGGCCAGGCCGGCGGAGATCCAGCCTTGCTGCGCGGCTGCAGGGATAGGGACAGCCAAAAGCCCGATCCCCAAGGCCAAAGCGACGACGACAGCGATTCCGTTCAGGCGCAAGGACAAACACCTCCAACAAAATTTGCCGGCTGCGGTTTCGCGAGCCCTTGATACCGGAATCGGCGGCAAGAACCATTATAACCGAATCTTGGCTCTATGGCACTATGCCGTTGACAGACATCTTGTCGTCGGTTGGCCTGTCAGGCTATAATAAAAAGCACGAAGGGGAGTAGCAGGATATCCGTGTCCGTCAGTACGGCTCGACAGCCCGGACGCGGAGCGAGGCGGGCGATCGCCTCGTTTGCGAGACCTTCGCACGCCGCCCGGCCCGGCGGATGCGGAGGTCTTTTTGTATGGGCGCTCGGCGGCGGGAGCGCTCAAGGAGGATTGGAGCAGCAGTGAGGGCGGCGTGTCGCAGAAAGCCGGGCCGGGGCCGGGCCCGGCAAAGATCTCGGGACAAGGGCTGCAAAGCAACTTGTCCGGGCAAAAAGGAGGATCGAGACAGGGATGACGCAGTCGGTAGACGTGCCGCTTTGGGGATGGGTGCTTTTCAACTCGCTGCTCGTTGTAATGCTGCTTTTGGACTTGCTGGTGTTTCACCGGAATCCTCACCGGGTTTCGGTCAAGGAGGCGATCCTCACCAGCGCCGGATGGATTGCCGTCGCACTGGTATTCAATGTCTTTCTATACTGGCGGATGGGCCCGGAAGCGGGGATAACGTTCCTCACCGGATACTTGATCGAGAAAGCCCTCAGCGTCGACAACCTGTTTGTGTTCGCCGCGATCTTTGCCCACTTCCGGGTGCCGGCCGAGTCCCAGCACCGGTTGCTGTTTTGGGGCGTTGTCGGTGCGCTTCTCATGCGGGGGACGATGATCATCGCCGGCGCTGAGCTGTTGGCCCGGGCTCACTGGATCTTTTACGTCTTTGGCGCGCTTTTGATTTACACGGGCATCAAAATGGCCAGGCCGAACAAGGAGGTCGAGGTCAACCCGAGCCGAAATCCGGTGGTCCGCTGGGCTCGGCGGATCATGCGGGTGACCGACGATTACGAGGAAAGCAAGTTCTTCGTCCGCCGCAACGGGTTGCTGTACGCCACGCCGCTGTTTGTGGTGCTGTTGATGGTGGAGACGACCGACCTTGTCTTCGCGGTCGATTCCATCCCGGCCATCTTCGCTATCACCCTCGATCCGTTCATCGTCTACACCTCCAACGCCCTGGCCATCTTGGGCTTGCGGGCGCTGTTCTTCGTGCTGGCCCACGTCATCAACTCGTTCCGCTACTTGGGGACCGGGCTCGCGCTGGTGCTTGTGTTCATCGGAGCGAAGATGTTGCTGGTGGAGGTCGTGCACGTGCCGGTTGCGGTTTCCCTGGCGGTGGTGGCCGGGGTTCTCGCGGTAGCCGTCGGGATGTCGATTCTCTTGCCTCAACCTCAACCTCAGCCTCAGCCTCAGCCCAGTAGGCAGAGCTGGGAGGCGTAAGGCGCCAGCGCCCGCGGCCCGAACAATTCGGGCCGCGGGTTTTTCCAAAGGACTCCACGGGACCGCGCAAGCATCCCCCACGGGCCCCTTGGCGAGCAGCGGGGCCGGGTGGTAAACTGGCGATGATTCGGCGAAAATCCCGAGCCGTCCGCCCGGCGACGAAGGGGAGGTGGGCCCGTCGCGCCTTTACCCGATTTTGTCCGGTCTGTTTGTTGCGGTGTTGATGATCAGCCAGGTGACGGCCGTCAAACCGGTGGAGTGGGGACGGTT
Source organism: Bacillota bacterium (assembly GCA_017656145.1). Lineage (GTDB taxonomy): Bacteria > Bacillota > Limnochordia > Limnochordales > ZCTH02-B6 > JACDOI01. Next base: position 43,647 of record JACDOI010000020.1, read on the forward strand.
CTCGTTCACCGGGGGCGACCTGATCTTTCCCCTGGGCTATTTGTTGGGCGACGTGCTCACCGAGGTGTACGGATTCGCCCGCTCGCGCCTGGCGATTTGGACGGGCCTAGCGGCCAACGTGTTGTTGAGCGCGACGGTGTACTTGGTGGGCCGCATGCCGGGAGCGCCTGAATGGGTGGAAGCCGGGGGCCAGGCGGCGTGGGATATGCTTTTGGGTCTTACGCCCCGCATCGCGCTGGCCAGCTTCCTCGCCTACATTGTAGGCGAGTTCGTCAACGCGTACGTTCTGGCGCGGCTCAAAGTGCGCACCCGGGGCCGCTTCTTGTGGTTGCGGACTATCGGATCCTCGCTGGCGGGTCAAGGGTTGGATACGATTATCTTTTTCCCGGTGGCCTACGCCGGCGTTTGGTCGTGGGAGCTGTTGCTTGAGATCATGGTCGTCGCGTACGCGATCAAAGTGGGCGTCGAGGTTTTGCTCACCCCGGTGACGTACGCGGTCGTCGCACTGGTCAAGCGGGTAACCGGCCTTGACGTGTACGATGAGCAGACCAGCTTCAATCCTTTCCGGATCTCGCTGGCCGATGACAGCGAACCGCCGGGCCGTTGGTAAGTGCAAGAGAAGATCCGGGCCGCGTTGTTCTTGCGGGTGGAAAAAACTACTTGACGGCTCGAAAGTCCGGGTTTAGGATTTAAAGAAACGCTGGCCGGCCAGCGAGTCGAAACAACTGAATCACGAACGATTGCCTCAACTCTTATCAAGAGCGGCGGAGGGACTGGCCCGATGAAGCCCGGCAACCGGCAGCTCATTTGCTGCA